>JBMOJG010000124.1:0-7551 GCA_049316925.1 Alsobacter sp.
AGGTCCCAGAATCCGGCCAGGTCCCAGACCCCGTCACGGCCTCAGGCTGCGGCCCAGCCTCAGGCCCCGACCCGGCCAAAGGCCGCGGCGCAGCGCCCTGTCTTCCCGTTTGCGGCCATTGTCGGCCAGGACGAGATGAAGCTCGCGCTGCTGGTGGCCGCGGTCGACCCGGCGCTGGGCGGCGTGCTGGCCTTCGGTGACCGCGGCACCGGCAAGTCGACGGCGGTCCGGGCCCTGGCGGCGCTGCTGCCGCGCATGCGCGCCGTCGAGGGCTGCGTCTATGGCTGCGACCCCGACCGTGTCGAAAGTCTGTGCGAGGCCTGCCGCACCCGTGGGGCCCTCCGGGTCCACAAGATTCCTGTGCCGGTCGTTGACCTGCCGCTCGGCGCCACCGAGGACCGGGTCGTCGGTGCCCTCGATCTGGAGCGCGCGCTGACGCGGGGCGAGAAGGCGTTCGAGCCCGGCCTGCTCGCCCGCGCCAACCGCGGCTTCCTCTATGTCGACGAGGTCAACCTGCTGGAGGACCATCTGGTCGACCTGCTGCTGGATGTCTGCGCCTCGGGCGAGAATGTCGTCGAGCGCGAGGGGCTGAGCGTCCGCCACCCGGCCCGCTTCGTCCTCGTCGGCAGCGGCAATCCGGAGGAGGGCGAGTTGCGGCCGCAGCTGCTCGACCGCTTCGGCCTCGCCGTCGAGGTCCGCACGCCGAAGGATCTGCCCACCCGGATCGAGGTGGTGCGCCGCCGCGATGCGTTCGAGCGTGATCCGGCCGGCTTTGTCGCCGCCTGGAGCGGTCGTGACGCCAAGCTGCGCCGCCAGGTCGCGGCGGCGCGGGCCCGTGTCGCCGATGTCGAGGTGCCGGACGCGGCTCTCACCCGCTCGGCGCAGCTCTGCATGGCGCTGGGCACCGACGGGCTTCGCGGCGAGCTGACCCTGATGCGGGCTGCCCGTGCGTTGGCGGCATTCGAGGGTGACAGCGTCGTGGAGGACCGGCATCTGCGTCGGCTCGCGTCTTCAGCCCTGTGTCACCGCCTGCGCCGTGATCCGCTCGACGAGAGCGGGTCCACCGCCCGTGTCGACCGCGCCGTCGCGGAGGTGTTCGGGGCATGAGCGACGCGGACGGCGACGCTGGCCTGGCGGCTGCCCTCCTGGCGGTCGATCCCGGGCTGGGCGGCGCTGTCCTGCGAGGCCGCGCCGGACCTGCCCGCGATGCGTGGACGGCGCTGCTGCGCCGCCTGGCGCCGCCCGACGCGCCCTGGCGCCGCGTGCCCCTGCAGGCCGGGGAGGATCGCCTGTTCGGCGGCCTCGATCTCGCTGCGACGCTGACCACGGGCCGTCCGGTCATGGCCCGTGGCCTGTTTGCCGAAAGCCGTGGCGGCACCGTGCTGGCGGCCTGCGCCGAGCGGTTGCCGACCGCCACGGCGGCGCGCATCGCCGCACTGCTGGACGACGCCACGGCCGATGTCGCGCTGGTGGCGCTGGACGAGGGTGTCGACGAGGAGGCCGTGCCGTCCGCGCTGGCCGACCGGCTGGCCCTTCATGTCGCCATCGACCATCTGCCGCCCGCAAGCCCTGCCACAGCGCCGCGGCCGGCGCAGGTCGCCGCCGCCAGGGCCCGTCTTGCTGCCGTGATGACCCCCGAGGCAGCGATCGCCGACCTGTGCGCGGTGGCGGCGCGGCTCGGTATCGTCTCGCTGCGGGCGCCGCTGCACGCCCTGCGCACCGCCCGCGCCGCGGCGGCCCTTGTCGGGCGCGACCATGTGGCCGAGGACGACCTGTCCGCTGCGGTCCGGCTCGTGCTGGTCCCTCGCGCCCGGCAGATGCCGGCGCCGCAGGACGCCGCGCAGGACGACGCCAGCGACACTCCGCAGGAGCCCGGCGAGCCGCCCGCGCCCGAGCCCTCCGCGCAGGAGGCCCAGCCGCCGCCGCCTGCACCGGCCCCGGCCGGTGATGACGCACCGGCGCCCGAGCAGGACACCGAAAGCGATGCGTCTGGCGCCGGCGATCGCCTGCTCGAGGCGGCCCGCGCCGCACTGCCGCCGGGCCTGCTGGAGGCGCTGGCCCTGACCGCGGGAGCGAAGCTGCGAACCCCGGCCCATGGTGTCGGCGGCGCCTCCGGTCGCTCGCCGGTGCGCGGCCGCCCTGTCGGCGTGCGCCGCGGCGAGCTGCGCGGCGGCGCCAGGCTGGCGCTGGTCGAGACCCTGCGTGCCGCCGCACCATGGCAGCCGCTGCGCCGCGCCGCTTTGCCGCCCGGCCGGGTCGCCCCTCCGGTTCTGGTCCGCCCCGACGACGTCCGCCTGCGCCGCTTCGTGCAGCGCACCGGCACCGTCACGGTCTTCGCCGTCGATGCGTCGGGCTCGGCCGCGCTGCACCGGCTGGCCGAGGCCAAGGGCGCCGTGCAGCTGCTGCTCGCCGATTGCTATGTGCGCCGCGACCAGGTTGCGCTGGTCGCCTTTCGCGGCACGGCCGCCGAGCTGCTGCTGCCGCCGACCCGCTCGCTGGCCCGCGCCAGCCGCTGCCTGTCGGGGCTGCCGGGCGGCGGCGGCACGCCGCTTGCCGCCGGCATTGATGCGGCCGGCGCCGTCGCCGATGCCGCGCGCCGTCGCGGACTGACGCCGCTGGTCGTGCTGCTCACCGACGGCCGCGCCAATGTCGGCCGCGACGGCCGGGGCGGGCGGCCGCGCGCCGCCGAGGAGGCCCTGGCGGCGGGCCGGATGCTGCGCGCCGCCGGCACGCGGGCACTCTTGATCGACACCTCGCCACAACCCTACGCGCCCGCCCGCGGCCTCGCCGACGCCATGGGTGCGCGCTATTGCCCGCTGCCGGCCGCCAGTGCGGCTGCCGTTTCGCGCGTGGTCCGCGCCGCCGCCGGAGCCGGGCCGTGATCCGCACGTCCATCGTGCTGTCAGCGCCAAAAGACCTGCGACAATTCGCGCGATTGCCGCTGGAAAATCTTTTGCGGGGCCTTATCGTATGGGGTGAAGCGGCCGTGCCTGTCGCGCCATACGGTGTTTCTGCAACCACAACCGTGCCCTGGAGGGGACCATGACCACGATCATCACGCGATTGTATGCAACCCCGGCCAAGGCCGCGGAGGTTGCGGGAGCCCTGCACGCCAGCCGCTTCGGCAAGAAGCTGGTGAGCGTCATCACCGCCGACGCCGCCGGCGGTGTCCGCGACGCCATCGGCAAGGCCGGTGTCTATGCGGCAGCCGCCGACATCTATGCCAAGCATGTGGCGGGCGGCGAGGCCCTCGTCGTGCTGCAGGCGCCCTATGGCCGCGCCGTACAGGCGATGAACCTCCTGGAGAACTTCGAGGCGGTGCCGACCGCGGTGCGCCGCACCGAGGCCTATGTCGAATCGAAGGAGGCCCCGAAGGCCTCCCTTTCCAGCAAGAACCTGCCGGTGCTGCTCAGCAGCGACGTGCTGGTGCTGTCGGATGGAATGTTTCCGCGGGCGGTCTTCCGCAAGAATGCGTTCTTCTCGTCGCTGTTCGGCCTCCCGCTGCTGTCGGGCAGCAACGGCCCGATGGCCAGCCTGATCGAGACCAACACCACGCCGTTCTCGTCGATGTTCGGCCTCCCCACCCTGACGCGCAGCCAGGAGCCGAAGTCCGGCCTCGTCAGGAGCGGCACGCCGCTGTCGTCTGCTCTGGGCCTGCCGACCCTGACCAAGAACGACTGACGCCCCTGGGCGCGCCAGCTTTTTGGCGCGCCCGTGCGGGACGTCTGTCGCAAGTTCCAATGACAAGAGCCCGGCGCATCCCCGATGCGCCGGGCTTTTTCCGTCGATGGTTCGGCGTCTGCCGGGTCCCGGGTGTTGAAATCGGACAAAGGCCGATAAGCGGCGCGGTATGGTGTCGGGCCCGCCGGATCCTGCTGGGCCGGCACCCCTTAGGACGGGCGCAGCTGCCCGATGACGGAAGCGGGCGCTTGGCGGCTGCCGATCAGCGGCATCAGCGTGACGAGCGCTGCTGCGAGCAGCACCATCTCCAACGCATACACCACCACGAAGGACGTCGCCGCCCCGAAGCTGCCGACCTCCAGCGAGAACGCCGCGACGACATCGCGCAGGATGCCGCCAAAGGCGATGCCGACCCCGGCCGCCGAGGCCTGCACCGCACCCCAGGCGCCGAGCGCCAGGCCGGCCTGTGCATCCGGTGCCATCCGCATGGTGGCGGTGAGCGTGCCGTGGCCGAACAGGCCGGCGCCGAAGCCCACCAGCAGCGTGCCAATGACGAACAGCGGCACCGAATGGAACGGCGCCGCCAGGATCACGGCGGCAAAGGCCGGGATGCCGATGAGCGCGCCGACGGCCGCCAGCCGCAGCGGATCGGCGCCGCGCCCCAGCACGCGGGATGCATAGCCGAAGCCGCCGAGCCCGCCCACGGCCAGCACGGCCGTCAGCTTGGTGGTGTCGCCGACGCCCAGCTCCAGCACCTGGCCGCCATAGGGCTCGAGCAGCACATCCGCCATGCCAAACCCCATGGTGCCGAAGCCAACTGCGGTCAGGCGGCGGACCGCGTGATCACCCTGGATGAACCGGTCCCAGGTTTCGCGGAACCGGGGCGGTGCAACCGGGGCCGCGGCGGCGGCGCCCCGCCGGCGGGTCTCCTGCTTCCACATCGCGATGACGTTGAGCAGGACAGTGGCGACCGCCGAAGCCTGGATCACCTGGATCAGGCGGCCGGCGCTGAAATCGGAAAGCGCCGCGCCGAACACCAGCGCGCTGACGATCATGCCGACCAGCAGCATCACATACATCAGGCCCACGACCTTGGGCTGGGACTCGGCCGGGGCGAGGTCGGTGGCGAGCGCCAGCCCGACGGTCTGGACCATGTGCAGTCCGGCTCCGACCAGCAGGAAGGACAGGCCCGCTCCCGCATGGCCGATCCACACCGGCGCGTTGGCGGCATGGCCGCTTCCCGACAGCACCAGCAGGGCGAACGGCATGATGGCGAGGCCACCGAACTGCAGCATGGTGCCCTTCCACAGATAGGGCACGCGGCGCCACCCCAGCGCCGATGTATGGGTGTCCGACCGGAAGCCGATCAGCGCCCGGAACGGCGCGAAGATCAGCGGCAGCGAGATCATGGTGCCGACGAGGCCGGCCGAGACGCCGAGCTCGACGATCATCACCCGGTTGAGCGTGCCGATCAGCAGCACCAGCGCCATGCCGACCGACACCTGGAACAGCGACAGGCGCAGCAGGCGTGACAGTGGCAGGTCGGGTGTCGCAGCGTCGGCGAAGGGAAGGAAGCGTGGCCCGAGCCGGGCCCAGCCTTCGATGGCCTTCTGGGTCAACGCGTTCATGGCGGTCAGCTCACGCGATGGGATGGCTGTGATCCGGCATCTTCGGCAGGGCCGTCGCCGCCGGAAAAAGGCCGGGGTCCGCGGACCCCGGCAGCAGAGTGTCGAGAGACGGCGAACCGCCTACCGGGTCGGCAGGGCGGCGCTCGCCAGAGTGGTCGGTGCGTTGAACACCACCTTCGCGGTGCGGCCATCCGGCAGCACGACGGTGCCTTCAATGGCCTCGCCGGCAGCGGCGGTGTCCTTGAAGATCACGGTGGCGTGGGCTGACGGAGTCGCGCCTTCCGGCACCTCGAGGGCGGCAGTCTTGCCCTTCGGCTTGCCGTCCAGGAACTTCGTCACCCAGGTCGTGTTGCGCAGGACCGCAACATGGACCGAGAACGAGCCGACCGCGACCGCCGTCAGGAACAGCGGAACGCCGACCGTCGGCTTCACGACAAGCCACATCTTTGCGTTGTTCATGATCTATATCTCCTTAGCCGAGCCAAGGGGTGTAGATATAGGCAAGAACATGCGCCAGGACCGCGATGAATCCGAAGACTCGCGTCCCGTCGATGATGTGCCGATGCAGTTCTTCAGCTTCGGGCAGTGTCAGGCCTGACGGCCAGACCCGATCCGGATCGTAGTTCATCGCTCCACCTCGTTGAGCCTATCGCGTGCAGGACCGCACGCGGGTTACGAACGGTTGCGCGATCAAGCCGGAACGCCTTGAACCGAGAGCACCGTCGTGGCGTCAGATTGTCACATGGAGTGGACGGCAGCAAGTGTCAATTCAACCTGACAATTCCTGCGGTTGCCGGTTTCCCCGCGTATGTTCGCGCAGGCTTTTCAACCGGAGGCCTGGCCGCGACGCGTTATGGACCAGCGGGAGCTGCGGGGCCCGCCGAACTCGCCTGAACGCGCGTTGCACTTTCGAATGACACTGTTAGTGTTCGCTCATGTTGACAGTTATCGACCGCCCGGCCTCCTCCAGAACCAGCGATCCGCGCCCCCGGGCCGTGGTCATCGGCAGCGGCTTTGGCGGCCTTGCCGCCGCGGTCCGGCTTGGTGCGCGCGGCTACCGCGTCACCGTGCTGGAGAAGCTGGAGCAGCCCGGCGGCCGCGCCTCTGTGTTCCGGCAGGACGGCTTCGTGTTCGATGCCGGTCCGACCATCATCACCCTGCCGTTCCTGTTCGAGGAGCTCTGGGCGCTGTGCGGCCGGCGTCTCGCCGACGATGTGACCATGCAGGCCCTCGATCCGTTCTACCGGCTGCGTTTTGCCGACGGTTCGACCTTCGCGTGCTCCGGTGACGATGCCGCCATGCGGGCCGAGGTCGCCCGCCTGTCGCCCGGCGACCTGCCGGGCTACGAGCGCTTCCTGGTCGAGAGCGAGAAGATCTACCGCTTCGCCTTCGAGGATCTCGGCCAGGTGCCGTTCAGTACCCCGGTGCCGATGCTGAGCGCGATCCCGCGCTTCATCCGCCACCGCGCCGACCGCTCCGTCTACGCCATGGTGTCGCGCTACATCCGCGACCCACGGCTGCGGATCGCCTTCAGCTTCCATCCGCTGTTCATCGGCGGCAACCCGTTCAGCGTCACCTCGCTCTACGCCCTCGTCAGCCATCTCGAGCGCAAATACGGCGTGCACTGCGCCATCGGCGGCACCGGCCAGCTGGTCGCCGGGCTGGTGTCGCTGATCGAGGGCCAGGGCAACACGGTGCGCTGCAGCGCCCCGGTGGAGCAGATCCTTGTCGCGGACGGACGGGCGACCGGCGTGCGCCTCGCATCGGGCGAGACGCTGACGGCCGAGGTGGTGGTGTCCAACGCCGATTCGGCGACCACTTACGGCAGCCTGCTGGATCCTGCGGTCGTCAAGCGCTGGTCGCCCCGCAAGCTCGCCCGCTCGCGCTTTTCGATGAGCCTCTTCGTCTGGTATTTCGGCACGCGCAGGCGCTATCCCGGCGTCGACCACCACACCATCCTGCTCGGCCCGCGCTATCGCGGGCTGCTCGACGACATCTTCCGCCGCAAGGTCCTGGCCGAGGATTTCAGCCTCTACCTGCACCGGCCGACCGCCACCGATCCGTCGCTGGCGCCTCCGGGTTGCGATGCGTTCTACGTGCTGTCGCCGGTCCCCCACCTGGAAAGTGGCGTCGACTGGGCGACCATGGCCGAGCCCTATCGGCAGCGCATCGCCGCCGCGCTCGACGCCAGCGTCCTTCCGGGCTTCGAGGCCGAGATCGTCACCTCAAGGCTGTTCACCCC
>JBMOJG010000125.1:0-7548 GCA_049316925.1 Alsobacter sp.
CATCGGCACCGGCGCCGTCGTGGCGGCCGGAGCCGTCGTGACGCGGGACGTGTCGCCCTACACCATCGTCGCCGGCACGCCCGCAAAGCCTGTCCGGCAGCGCTTTCCCGGTCCCATCGCCGAGCGGCTGCAGGCGCTGGCCTGGTGGGACTGGGACCATGAGCGCCTGCGCGTCGCGCTCCCCGACTTCCGCGGCCTGACGATCGAGGCCTTCCTCGAGAAGCATGGCGGCTGATATGAACGCCGTGCCGCGCTACGCGGTCTATTTCGCACCCGAGCCCGCCAGTGCCCTGTGGGATTTCGGCAGCGCCGCCATCGGCTATGACGCCGCCTCGGGCCGGGACGTACCGCTGGTGCCGCCGGACGGCTGGTCCGATGCCGACTGGCGGGGTGCGACCGAGGACCCGCGGCGCTACGGCTTCCACGCCACGCTGAAGGCGCCGTTCAGGCTGGCGGACGGCCAGGACGAGAACGCGCTGCGGCGTGCTCTTGACAGTTTCGCCACCAGCCACGCCCTGGCCCCGCTCGGCGGCCTGAAGGTGGCGGCGCTGGGCCGCTTCATCGCACTGGTCCCGGCCGGAGATCCGGCCGAGGTCGGCGCGCTGGCGTTCGCCGCCGTCACGGCGTTCGAGCCCTTCCGGGCGCCACTCTCCGACGCCGACAGGGCGCGACGCCTGGCCGGCGGGCTGAGCGAGCGGCAGGCGGCCCTGCTGGAGCAGTTCGGGTACCCCTATGTGGCCGAACAGTTCCGGTTTCACATGACGCTGTCCGGGCCCCTGCAGGAGGCGGTGCGTGACACCGCACGGGTCGGGCTCGACCAGCATTTCGCGCGGCTGGGTAGCTCCATCGGCCGGGCCGTCGACCGGGTTGCACTCTTCCGGCAGGACGGACCGCAGGCGCGTTTCAGGATCCTGGCGGCGCGGCCGCTGGCCGGCTGACTCATGGTCGTTCAGCTGCGGCTTTGCGGCGGGTCCGCCGCCGCCTAACCTGCGCAAAAGCGGGGAGCGACATGGGACCACTGGCAGGCACGAAGATTGTCGAGATGGCAGGCATCGGACCGGGGCCGTTTTGCGCCATGCTGCTCGCCGACATGGGGGCCGATGTCATCCGGATCGAGCGGCCGGGCGAAGTCGACCGCGGCGTCAACATCCCGACCCGCTTCGACCTGCTGAACCGCGGCAAGCGCTCGATCGCGCTCGACCTCAAGGCACCGGAGGGCCGCGCTGCCGCGTTGCGGCTGATCGCAGCGGCCGACGGCCTCGTCGAGGGCTTTCGCCCCGGCGTCATGGAGGCGCTGGGGCTCGGCCCCGAGGTGTGCCTCGCCGCCAATCCGCGCCTCGCCTATGGCCGCATGACCGGCTGGGGCCAGGACGGGCCGCTGGCGCGCAGCGCCGGCCATGACCTCACCTATATCGCGCTGGCCGGGGCGCTCGACGCCATCGGCCGACGCGGCGCACCGCCCACCATGCCGCAGAACCTGCTGGGCGACTTCGGCGGCGGCGCGCTCTATCTGGCGATGGGCCTGCTGGCGGCGATGCTGCAGGCCCGCTCCGGCGGGTCAGGGCAGGTCGTCGACGCAGCCATCGTCGACGGCACGGCGAGCCTGATGACGATGCTGCTCGGGTTGCGGCAGATGGGCGGCTGGACCGGCGGGCGGGGCGAGAACATTCTGGACGGCGGCGCACCGTTCTACGACGTCTACGAGACGCTTGACGGCCGCTACGTGGCTCTGGCGCCGCTGGAAGCCCGGTTCTACGCCATCTTCATCGACAAGGTCGGGCTGGCCGGCGAACCGCTGCCATCACAAAGCGACAAGGCCGGCTGGACGGTGCTGCGCGAGCGCTTCACGGCGCTGTTCCGCACCCGCACCCGGGCGGAGTGGTGCGCCCTCCTGGAGGGCACCGATGCCTGCTTTGGGCCGGTGCTCGACCTCGATGAAGCCGCCGTGCATCCGCACATGGCAGCACGCGGCGTGTTCGTGACGCTGGACGGCGTGACGCAGCCGGCGCCGGCGCCGCGCTTCGGCGCCACGCCGTCGGCGATCGCCGGCTCGCCTCCGGTCCGCGGCGCCGACGGGACCGCCATCTTGTCCGACTGGGGCTTTGCCGCCGGCGAGATCGCGGACCTGCGGGGAGCCGGCGTTCTCGGCTGACGCCATCGCGGCTGCTATCCGGCTGAATTTGAAACGAAACCGCCGCGATCCGTTCGGGCAATAGCGAGACGTCGCGGCAACGGGACCGTCAGGCCTCGCCGCCTAGCATTCCGCCTGGTGCGGAGGGATGGCGATGTATGCACGGTTCGCGGTGATGGTCGGCATCGCCCTGCTGTTCGGGGCGGGCACGCTGCTGGTGGGAAGCCGCTGGTCGGCCATGCAGACACGGAAGCCTGTCGCCGAAAACGGCGAGGCGGCTCCTGCGCCGACGCCGGCGGCGACGCTGGTGGTTGCGGCCGTCCCGCTGCGGTTCGGCACCGAGCTGACGGCGCGCGGCCTGCGCGAGATCCCCTGGCCGGGCGATCACATGCCGGCCGGGGCGTTCCGGAGCATCGCCGAGATGCTTGGCAAGGGCCGGCGCGTGGCGCTGGCCGCTATGGAGCCGAACGAGCCGGTCCTTTCCGGCAAGGTCACCGGCGCGGGACAACGTGGAACGCTCTCGACCGTGCTCGACGAGGCGATGGGAGCGGTGACTGTGCCGGTCAACGAGGTGGTGGGTGTCGGCGGCTTCGTGTTGCCGGGCGACCGGGTCGATGTGTTCCTAACCCGCCAGCCGCGCGGCGGCGACGCCGCGGTCTCGGTCCAGCCCTTCACCGACGTGGTGCTGCAGAATGTCCGGGTTCTGGCAGTGGGGCAGGTGGCCGACGAACGCGCCGACAAGCCCTCCATCGTCAATGCGGTGACACTGGAGGTGGACCAGACCAACGGCCAGAAGCTATCGCTCGCCGCCGCCACCGGCTCGCTGTCGCTGATGCTGCGCAAGGCCGGCGACATCGCGGAAGGACCGGGGCGGCGGATCACCACAAGCGACATCGGACCGTCCGCGGGGTCGGCCTCGCCCAACACCACCGTGCGGGTCACCCGCAACGGCAAGCGCGACGAGTATCCGGTTCCTGTTGCAGCCGCCGCGGTGCCGCGCCCCGCAGCCGTGCCGGACAGTCAACCTCTGCCAGCGCCGCGCCGGGTCGCCGCGGTGCCGTGACGTGACCAGCCTGCGGCGGATCCTCTCCCGGTTTGACGCCGACACCGGTGGCGGGACGGTGGTGATCTTCGCGATGGCCCTGGTGCCGCTGATCGCGGTGATGGGAGCGGCGATCGACTACACCGCTGCGGCCAGACTGCATGACCGGTTGCAGGTGGCCACCGACGCGACGGCGCTCGCTTTGTGCAAGGCCAATGCGAGCCTGACGGCGACGGACCTCCAGGTGCTTGCAAGGGACATGCTGGCGGCCGAGCTCGGCAGCACGCGGGCCGAACTCGACGTGCCGGTGATCGCCGGTCCGCCGCGGACCGTGGCGCTGACGACGCGCTCCACCTACCGGACCGCCTTCTCGGGGATGATTGGCGTCAACACGATTACGCTGACAACCTCGGCCCAGTGCTCGGCGGCCCAGCACTGGTTCGAGATTGCGCTGGTGCTCGACACGACCGGCTCGATGGGATCGTCGGACGGTGGCGTCACCAAGATCCAGTCGCTGCGCCAGGCGGCGACCACCTTCGTCAACTATGTGTATGACAGTCCGGCCCTGTCGGGCTTCAGCAAGATCGCGCTCGTGCCGTTCGCCGCAGCCGTGGCGGTTGACCCGGTGACAGCCGCCAGCGCGCCCTGGACCGACGGCACGGGCGCAAGCAGCCTGCACTGGGCCAATGTGGCGGATGCCGCCGCGTCCGGCTTCAGCAGCCGGCTGTCGCTGTTCTCGCGCCTGTCGCAGACGGCGCCGGGCTGGGCCTGGGCCGGGTGCTTCGAGGCGGAGACCTATCCGCGCAGCGTCCAGGACGGAAAGCCGGACACGGCGGTGGCCGACACCCTGCTGGTGCCGATGTTTGCCCCCGACGAGGCGGGCAATGGCGGCACAACCTCCCACAGGGAGACCAGCTCGGGCCGGACACAGCGCACCGGAAACAGCTATCTGGACGACGCGACGGCCACCGCGGGCTGCACCACGACACCGGCGGACGACGCCACGCGGATGCGTCGCGCGTGCAAATACGTCGCGCCGGCCGGGGCGAACACGGGCGGATGGGCCGGGCCGAACACCATGTGCCGCTCGCGGCCACTGACCCGGCTGACCAGCAGCCGCACGGCTCTCAGCATGGAGATCGCGGCGCTGCAGGCGGACGGCAACACCAACATCCACCAGGGCGTCATCTGGGGATGGCGGACCCTGTCGCCGCTCAGCGTCTTCGCCGACGGCGTACCGTACACCCAGCGCAACACCACCAAGGTGCTGGTGGTCATGACCGACGGCATGAATGTCTGGCCGTCCGCCAGCAACACCGTGCTGCAGTCCACCTATTCGGCCTATGGCTACTACACGAATGCGGACGGCTCGAAGCCCGACGCGCGGCTGCCGCCGGCGAATGCCGGACCGACCAGCGATTCACAGGCGCGGGCAGCGATGGACGCACTGACGCGCGAGGCCTGCCGCAATGCCGCGACAGCCGGAGTGCTGATCTATTCGGTCGGCTTCAGCACGGCCAGCGACCCGATCGACAGCCAGGGCCTGCAGCTGCTGCGCGACTGTGCCGGCGTCACGGAACGAATGTTCATCGCCACGGATTCAAACGCGCTGGTGACAGCGTTCCAGCGTATCGCGCAGGGCATCGGGCAGTTGCGCCTCGCCCGCTGAGCAACCACATACTTTCATCTCGGTTGCCGAAATGCATAGTGCTGCCCGACACGGCCACGTCAAAAGGTCGCTACGGTTATACGGCAGGCCGGATTACGGTCGCTGCAGGGGAGGACGGCATGGCGGTTGACGACATGGCAACGGCACGGCCGTGGCTCGGAGCCTATCCGCCAGGCGTTCCGGCAGAGATCGACCAGAGCAACCTCGGTACTGTCGCCGATCTGTTTGCCCGCAGCGTACGCGAAAATGGTCCGCATCCGGCGCTGGAGAGTTTCGGCAAGCGGGTGACCTATGACGCGCTCGGCCGCGCCGCGGGTGCGGTGGCGGGCTGGCTGCAGCAGCAGGGTCTGCGCAAGGGCGACCGCGTCGCCATCATGATGCCCAATGTGCTGGCCTATCCGCCAGTGCTGTTCGGCGTGCTGCAGGCCGGCTGCATCGTCGTCAACGTCAACCCGCTCTACACCGCCCACGAGCTCGCCCACCAGCTTCACGATTCCGGCGCCAAGGTGCTGTTCGTGCTGGAGAACTTCGCCCACACGGTGGAAGCCGCGCTGCCCCACATGGCGCTCGAGCGCATTGTTGTGGCGACGCCCGGCGACCTCATGGGCGTCAAGGGGCTGGTGGTCAATCTCGTGTCGCGGCGCGTGAAGAAGGCGGTCAAGGCCTATACGCTTCCGGCACCGGTCGCGTTCAGCACCGTGCTGGCCACCGGCGGTGTCCCGAAGCCCGTACCCCTGTCAGGCGATGACGTGGCGGTGCTGCAGTATACCGGCGGCACGACGGGCATCGCCAAGGCGGCCACCCTGCTACACCGCAATGTGGCGGCCAATGTCGAGCAGTGTGCCGCCTGGTTTGCGCCGACACTGGCCGGCGGCACCCGCCACATCATGGTGACGGCGCTGCCGCTTTATCACATCTTCGCGCTGACGGCCTGCTGCCTGCTGATGATGCGTGTGGGCGCCTGCTGCCTGCTGATCGCCAATCCGCGCGACCTCGACGGCTTCGTCAAGACGCTGAAGACCCGTCCGTTCACGATCATGACCGGCGTCAACACGCTCTACAACGCGCTCGCCGGTCACGCGGCGATCCGCGAGGTCGACTTCAGCAAGCTTGCTCTGTGCATTGCCGGCGGCATGGCCACGCAGGCGGCTGTGGCCAAGCGCTGGAAGGATCTGACCGGCAAGGCGATCGTCGAGGGCTACGGCCTGTCCGAGACATCGCCGGTGGTGTGTTGCAACCGGCTCGACCTCGACGAGTTCTCCGGCACGATCGGCTATCCGGTGCCATCGACCGAGGTCGAGGTCCGCCGCCCTGATGGTACCTCTGCGCCGCAGGGCGAACCGGGCGAACTCTGCGTGCGCGGTCCGCAGGTGATGGCGGGCTACTGGAACCGTCCCGACGAGACGGCGGCCGTCACCGAGCCCGACGGGTTCTTCCGCACCGGCGATGTGGCGGTGATTCTGCCGGACGGGCAGGTCAAGATCGTCGATCGCATGAAGGACATGGTCCTCGTGTCGGGTTTCAACGTCTACCCGAACGAGGTCGAGGACGTGCTGGCCGCCCATCCGGGCGTGATGGAGTGCGCCGTGACGGGCCGTCCGGACCGAGCCTCGGGAGAGATGGTGGTGGCGCATGTGGTGCGGAGAGATCCGTCGGTCACGGCCGACGATTTACGGGCGTTCTGCCGCGAGAGCCTGACGGCCTACAAGGTGCCGAAGCTGTTCGTGTTCCGCGACGCGCTGCCGAAGACGCCCGTCGGCAAGGTGCTGCGGCGGGCGCTCAAGGATGAGCGCGCGCCCCCGTCTCCGGAGTGACGGCCGGTCGGACGCGCGAGCGCCCGTCCGCCGCCCGATGCAGCCGGCAATCACCGCCAGAACAGCGCCAGGAGGATGATGATCGGGATCGGCACGCCGATCAGCCAGAGCAGTATTCCGCGACGCATGCCGCACCTCCGTTGCAGGACGGTTGAGCAACACGACAAGACGACAATTGGTTCCGCGGGACCGCCACGCGGCCGATGCCGGACAAATCCTGCACAGGCCGATAGTAGCCAGACGCCCGGCAGGTATCATTCCCCCGCAAATCTCAGCGAGCGTCCGCTGCCGCCCGCTCCCAGCGCAAAGCGAGATCGCCAAGATGCACAGCGAAGGATGCACACAGCGGCACCGCCACCCAGACCCAGCCGGCCTGGACCAGTGCGGCACGCAGCGCCAGCATCAGGGCGGCTCCTGACAGGAGATTGACCGCCAGAGCTGCGATCGGCGGGCCGCCCCCCGTGCGCAGCCGAAAGGCGACGAGGCAGAGCGTCTCGACGACGACGATGGCCAGCACCAGGTCGACGACCCGGCCGGAGGCGAAAAACTCGGCCACGCAGTCCGGTCTCAGTGTTCGGGGCGAACCACGCGGAACAGGTGGGCGAGGTCCTTGAAGAAGATGCGCACATGCGCCATCGGATCGGCGCGCACGAGTTCCTTGTTCATGTAGGCCTGCCAGGTCAGGCGCTGGACATCCTTGTCGCGGCACATGCTGACGAAGCGCTCGCGCATCTTGTCGCTGCCGTACCAGAAGTACTGCATGATGCCGAGGATCAGGAAGACGCGACCGTGGTCGCGCATGAAGGCCTTGCGGGCGCCCGCCAACGCGCGGGCGTCGCCGGTGGTCAGCGCCTTGGCCACCGCATCGGCGGACAGGCGGCCGCCCAGCATG
>JBMOJG010000126.1:0-7535 GCA_049316925.1 Alsobacter sp.
AGCGGAGCGTCACGCGCCCGCTGTGTCCGTCGTGAAACTCGATCCGATCGCCGGAGGAGCCGGGCTGGCACGCCTCCACGATGCGATCGATATGGAGCGCCTGGCGCCGGTCTTCGAGGCGATCGACAGGGTCAAGGGCAGCCTTCCCGCCGAGACGACCTTCCTGGGCTTCTGCGGGGCTCCCTGGACGGTGGCGAGCTACATGATCGCCGGCAAGTCGACCCCAGAGCTGGCGCCGTCTCGGCTGCTTGGCTATCGCGATCCCGCCTTCATGCAGCAGTTGATCGATATCCTGGTTGAATCCTCGATCACCTATCTGGTCAGGCAGTTTCGGGCCGGGGTCGACGCGGTCCAGATCTTCGAAAGCTTCGCGGGCGCGCTGACAGCACCGGCCTTCGAGATGTGGTCTGTGCAACCGATTCGTCGGATCATCGAGGGTGTGCGCGCCCAGGTGCCTGGCGCACGCATTCTGGTCTTTGCCCGGCAGGCCGGTGGCAACCTCGTGAAGGTCGCTACGGAGACCGGCGCTGACGCAGTCGGTCTCGACTGGGCGGTTCCCGGCGGATGGGCCGCGCGCGAGGTGCAGTCGCTCAAGCCCGTGCAGGGCAATCTTGATCCGCTGGCGGTCGTTGCCGGGGGGCGCGCGCTTGACGAGGGTGTCGCGCGCGTACTGGCTGATTTTGGCGGCGGGCCGCACATCTTCAATCTCGGACACGGAATCGTTCCCGAGACCCCGGTCGAGCATGTCGCCAGGCTTGTGTCGCTCGTCCGCGGGGACTGACGATGTATGAATGGATCAAGGCCCTGCACGTCCTGGCGGTCATCGCCTGGATGGCAGGGCTGCTCTATCTGCCGCGGCTTTTCGTCTATCATGCCGATCAGTCCGCAGGTTCGGCCACGTCCGAAACATTCAAGGTCATGGAGCGGCGCCTGCTGAAGGCGATCATGACGCCTGCCATGATCGTGACTTGGCTGGCGGGTCTGTGGCTTGCGTGGTCCGCGGGTTGGTGGAGCGCCGGTTGGTTTCACGGCAAGCTTCTGCTCGTTCTCGGGCTTTCGGCCATGCACGGCGCCATGGCGAGCTGGGTTCGCGCCTTTGCAACGGACTCCAACACCCGCAAGCCGCGCTTCTACCGGATCATGAATGAGGTGCCGACCCTGATCATGATCGGCGTGGTCATTCTGGTGATCGTCAAGCCGTTCTGAGCCTGCAGAGACAGCGCTTGTCTTGGTCAGCGAAAGGCGCTATCGAAGCTCTGCTTCCTTCCAGTGTTGCAGGTGGTCTCGCACGTCGATGCGGCGCTCTCGCAGAGCGCATCCGCCTTCAACGTAACGGGAACCGGCATTCCGGTTCCATGTTCCAGACAATCCCCCTTCCGCCTAACCGCTCCAGCCGCGAGCGGATCTCCAGGACAGTTCCATGCGGGAAATCAAACTTCAGGATCTCAAGGCGAAATCGCCGACCGAGATGCTCGCCTTTGCGGAAGAGCAGCAGGTCGAGAATGCCAGCACGATGCGCAAGCAGGAGCTGATGTTCGCCGTCCTGAAGCAGCTTGCCTCCAACGAAATCGAGATCATCGGCGAGGGTGTGGTCGAGGTCCTGCCCGACGGATTCGGCTTTTTGCGGTCGCCGGACAGCAACTATCTGGCCGGCCCCGACGACATCTATGTCTCGCCCTCGCAGATCCGCCGGTTCGGACTGCGCACCGGTGACACGGTTGAGGGTCAGATCCGCAGCCCGAAGGATGGCGAGCGCTATTTCGCGCTGCTCAAGGTCAACACCATCAATTTCGAGGATCCGGACAAGGCCCGGCACAAGGTCAACTTCGACAATCTCACGCCGCTTTATCCCAACAGCCGGCTCAAGCTTGAGCTGGAGGATCCGACCCGCAAGGATTTTTCGGCGCGCGTGATCGACATCGTCTCTCCGATCGGCAAGGGCCAGCGCGCGCTGATCGTCGCTCCGCCCCGTACCGGCAAGACCGTGCTGCTGCAGAACATCGCCCAGTCGATCACCTCCAACCACCCCGAGTGCTATCTCATCGTGCTGCTCATCGACGAGCGGCCCGAGGAGGTGACGGACATGCAGCGCTCGGTGCGCGGCGAGGTGGTGTCGTCCACCTTCGACGAGCCGGCCTCCCGGCACGTGCAGGTGGCCGAGATGGTCATCGAGAAGGCAAAGCGCCTGGTCGAACACGGCCGTGACGTCGTGATCCTGCTGGACTCGATCACGCGTCTGGGCCGAGCCTACAACACCGTCGTGCCGTCCTCCGGCAAGGTACTGACGGGCGGTGTCGACGCCAATGCGTTGCAGCGGCCGAAGCGATTCTTCGGTGCGGCCCGCAACATCGAGGAAGGCGGCTCCCTGACCATCATCGCGACTGCGCTGATCGACACGGGCAGCCGCATGGACGAGGTGATCTTCGAGGAGTTCAAGGGCACCGGCAACTCCGAGATCATTCTCGACCGCAAGGTGTCGGACAAGCGGGTGTTCCCGTCCCTCGACATTACGCGCTCGGGCACCCGGAAGGAGGAGCTGCTCGTCCCCGCGGACGTCCTCAAGAAGATGTATGTGCTGCGCCGGATCCTCAATCCGATGGGGACGGTCGACGCGATCGAGTTCCTGCTCGACAAGCTGCGCCAGACGAAGACCAATGGCGACTTCTTCGACAGCATGAACACCTGAGGCTGGAGCGCGGCCGGAGCCGATTCGGCTCCGGAACAACAGCTGCCCCGACGGTGCCGCATGACCGGCGATACCATCTTTGCCCTTGCGACACCGCCCGGCCGCAGTGCCGTCGCGATCCTCCGGATCAGTGGTCCGGGCTCCCGATTCGTTCTCGAAACAATTTGCGGTCAACTGCCCGCGCCTCGCGAGGCCAGGCTCAGGACCCTGCGGGACGCAGAGGGCCAGGACGTCGACCGTGGCCTCGTGCTGTGGTTTCCGGGTCCGGCAAGTGCCACCGGGGAAGACTGCGCTGAATTCCACGTCCACGGCGGACGGGCCATTGTCGAGGCTTTGCTCCAGATTCTTGTGCGACTGCCTGCATGTCGCCCCGCGGGCCCGGGGGAGTTCACGCGCCGGGCGTTGGAGAACGGGCGGATCGACCTGACCCAGGCAGAGGCCGTCGCAGACCTCGTCGAGGCCGCGACGGACGCCCAGCGGATTCAGGCCCTACGCCAGGAGGGGGGCGCCTTGCGGCAGGCGGTCGTGCACTGGCGGACGCTGCTGGTCGAGGTTCTGGCACAGCTTGGGGCCCTGCTGGATTTTGCCGACGAGAGCGATGTTGGCGAAGACCGTACCAGGCAGGTTGCTCTGGTCACGCTGGCGGATCTGTCTGCTTCGTTGACCGCCGCACTCCAGTCTGCAAAGCGGGGAGAACGGTTGCGCGAGGGTTTCCTTGTGGTTTTCGCCGGAGCTCCCAATGCCGGCAAGTCATCGCTGGTCAACGCCATGGCCGGCCGCGACATCGCGATTGTGACGCCCCACGCCGGCACAACAAGGGATGTGGTGACCGTCGACATTGCGATCGCGGGCCTGCCCATCCGCCTCGCTGATACGGCCGGTCTGCGCGAGACTGTGGATCCCGTCGAGGCGATCGGCATTGGGCGAGCGCTGGAGCAGGCTGAAGCTGCGGACCTCACGCTCTGGCTGAGTCCGGACGGGTTTGTCGGATGTGGGCCGCCGGGCGATCTCGTCCTGAAGGTCCGGACCCAGATCGATTCGGTTCCGGAGCGTTTCGATGACGGGAAGGCGGATCTGGCGGTCTCGGCCCTGACAGGAGAAGGTTTGGATCTCTTGCGGAACCGGATGGTCGATCTGCTGGGTGGCACGCAGGCCTCTCCATCGCTGGTGACCCGGCTGCGCCACCGGCTTGCGATTGTGCAGGCGTTGGATCATGTCCAGTCTGCCCGGGACGGGTTGACGTTTGGCCGTTGGCCTGAATTGGTGGCAGAGGATGTCCGGCTTGCGGTTAGGGCCTTGGACGAACTTGTCGGTGCGGTCGGGGTCGAGACGGTGCTCGACCGGCTCTTCGCCGGCTTCTGCATCGGGAAATAGTTTCACGTGAAACGCTTTGATTCGACTCTGCAACGATCTGTCGACGTTCTTGTCGTCGGCGGTGGCCATGCCGGGACCGAGGCCGCTGCGGCGGCTGCACGTTGCGGTGCGAGCACGGTGCTGGTGACGCAGCGGTGGGAGACCGTCGGTGTCATGTCGTGCAATCCTGCAATCGGCGGGCTTGGCAAGGGTCATCTTGTTCGGGAGATTGATGCGCTCGATGGACTTATGGCGCGCGCGGCTGATCGGGCGGGAATCCAGTTCCGGGTCCTGAACCGACGCAAGGGGCCTGCCGTCAGAGGGCCAAGAGCCCAAGCCGACCGGTCGCTCTATCGGCATGCCATCCAGGATCTGTTGAGCAAGACCGAAGGGCTCAGCCTCCTCGAAGGCGACGTATCCGATCTGATCGTTCAAGGCACCACGGTGACCGGGGTCGTGCTGCGGGACGGAACCCGGGTGGTAGCGGGTGCCGTGGTCCTGACGACCGGTACGTTCCTCGAGGGATTGATCCATCTCGGCGATATGCGGATGCCGGCCGGCCGGATGGGCGATGCACCTTCGCGCGGGCTTTCGGCGCGCTTGCGTGGCTTCGGGCTTGCCGTCGGCAGGTTGAAGACCGGGACGCCGCCACGTCTCGATGGTCGCACGATTGCCTGGGATCAACTCGAAATGCAGGCGGGTGATGACCCACCCGAACCTTTCTCGGTCCTGACCGAAGCCATCACCACCCGTCAGGTGTCGTGCGGCGTGACTCGGACGACGGAAGAAGGGCACACCCTGATTCGCGCCAATCTTGACCGGGCCCCGGTCTATTCTGGTGCAATCAGCGGGCGAGGGCCCCGCTATTGCCCGTCCATCGAGGACAAGGTCGTTCGATTCGCCGACAAAACGACCCATCAGGTCTTTCTGGAGCCGGAGGGCCTTGACGATCCGACGGTCTACCCCAACGGCATCTCGACGTCGTTGCCCGCGGACGTCCAGAGCGCCTTCGTGGCGACGATGCCGGGGCTCGAGAACGCACGGATCCTGCGGCATGGCTACGCCATTGAATATGACTACGTGGATCCGCGCTGCTTGACGGCTGGTTTGCAGGTGCGAAACGTCCCCGGCCTGTTCCTGGCCGGACAGATCAACGGCACAACCGGCTACGAGGAGGCTGCAGCCCAGGGGTTGCTGGCGGGCATGAATGCCGCTCGCACCGCAACCGGTAAGGAGGCTGTCACGGTCGATCGCGCCCAAGCTTATCTGGGCGTGCTTGTTGATGATCTCATCACGCATGGGGTCAGTGAACCCTATCGGATGTTCACCTCCCGCTCCGAGTATCGGCTGTCGCTGCGAAGCGATAATGCCGATGAGCGCTTGACGGCAGCCGGCACCGTCTGGGGCTGTGTCGGTCCCCTGCGGCGGCAGATCCAGGCACAGCGCTCTGAAACGTTGGCTGCCGGCAGGCGTCTTTTGGACAGCCTTTCACTGACCCCGACGGAGGCCGGCCGCCATGGGCTCCGAGTCAACCAGGATGGCGTCCGGCGCAGCGCGTTTGCGCTGCTGGCCCAGCCCGATATGGGATTGGCTCGGCTTTCAGTCGTTTGGCCCGAGCTGAACAGGCTGCCCAACTGGGTGGCCGATCGACTCGCGTCGGACGCCATCTATGCGGTTTATCTCGATCGCCAGGACCGGGACATTGCCACCTTCCGTCGGGACGAGGCGGTGGCGTTACCGGCATCGCTGGATTATGCCGGACTGCCTGGGCTTTCGGCGGAGCTTCGGCACAAACTTAGTGCGGTTCGACCCGCGACGCTGGGACAGGCCGGACGGATCGAGGGTATGACGCCTGCGGCGCTGGCCATTCTTGCTGCGCGGGCACGGGATCGATTCGGGGCCGAATTGCTTGGATAATTCCGCTGACCGAACTGGGGCGCTGGCAATTCTGCCGGTTTCACGTGAAACCGAACGGCTGTTCGACCGGCTTGTGGAGCTTCTGACACGGTGGCAGCGGATCAAGAATCTCGTTGGGCCGGCAACGCTCGCTACTGTCTGGACCCGGCACCTGGCTGATTCCGCCCAGCTTCCCGCACTGGCGCCGCATGCCCTTCGCTGGGTGGATCTGGGATCCGGTGCCGGATTTCCGGGCCTCGTCATCGCGATCCTCCTTCGCGACAAGGCGGGTGCCCAAGTTCATTGCGTGGAGGCTAACAGTCGAAAATGCGCCTTCCTGCGCGAGGTGGCGCGCACTCTGTCCCTGCCCGTGGTGGTTCACGACGGTCGTATCGAGGACGTGCTGCCGACGCTGGTCGGGCCGGTCGATGTGGTCACGGCCCGGGCCCTCGCGCCGCTCGCCGACCTGCTGACGATGAGCAGTGGGCTGTTGACAACAGGAGCCCTTGGGCTGTTTCCGAAGGGTCAAGATGTGGGGGATGAATTGACCCAAGCCTCTAAATGTTGGACATTCAAGGCCTCAACGGTGGCGAGCAAGACCGATCCGAAGGCCCGGATCGTGCTGATCGAAAGCCTCGGCGCCCGTATCGCGACAAGATGAGGCGGCGGATATGACGGTCGATTCCATTCGGCTCAGCCGATCGGGAAGCCTGCCCAGGGTCCTTGCCCTGGCCAATCAGAAAGGTGGCGTCGGCAAGACGACGACCGCCATCAATCTGGGAACCGCGCTGGCCGCCATCGGTGAACGGGTGCTCATCGTCGACCTTGATCCGCAGGGTAACGCCTCTACGGGTCTGGGAATCGACCGCAAGAGCCGTCGGGTGTCGACCTATGACGTGCTGGTTGGTGCGGCGACGCTCGACGAATCCATTCTCGCGACCGCTGTTCCGCGGCTGAGCGTTGCGGCCTCGACCCTCGATCTGCTGGGAGTCGAGTTGGAGATCGCCAGCGAGAAGGATCGCGCCCACCGGCTGCGCAATGCCTTGGCCAAGATGCACACGGCGCGGACCGCGGCAGGCCTCGAGGGTTACAGCTACGTGCTGGTGGATTGCCCGCCGTCCCTGAACCTTCTCACGATCAACGCCATGACGGCGGCCGATGCCGTGCTGGTTCCGCTGCAGTGCGAATTCTTTGCCCTGGAAGGTCTCAGCCAGCTGCTCAAGACGGTCGAACAGGTCCGGGTCGCGCTCAATCCCAAGCTCAGCATCCACGGCGTCGTGCTGACGATGTTTGACCCCCGAAACAATCTATCGAACCAGGTTGTTCAGGACGTCCGGCAGTTCATGGGTGACAAGGTCTACGACACCATCATTCCCCGCAATGTGCGGGTTTCGGAGGCGCCGTCCTATGGCAAGCCGGTGCTGCTCTACGATCTCAAGTGCACCGGCGCGCAGGCCTATCTTCGTCTCGCCTCCGAAATCATCCAGCGTGAGCGCGCGCTTCAGGCCGCGTAAGCGGTCGGGGCTGCAGAGTACAGGAGTGCATCATGGCAGAAGAAGCAGTGCGGTCTCGGCTTGGACGGGGCCTTGCGGCCCTCATC
>JBMOJG010000127.1:0-7521 GCA_049316925.1 Alsobacter sp.
CCGACCGCGGCCGTGCTGTTCCACGGACGGCCGCTGACGATCGAGGCGCTCGACCGCGAGGCTCCGGCCATCCTGGCGGCGTTCTATCCGGGCAGCGAAGGCGGCCTCGCCGTGGCGCGCGTGCTGTTCGGCGCGGTGGAGCCGATCGGCCGGCTGCCGATGTCGTTCCCGCGTGCCGTCGGCCAGATCCCGATCTACCACGACCAGCTGCCGACGGGGCGTCCGGCGACCGCCCAGTTCAAACCCTATACAAGTGCGCATACCGACGTGGCGCCAACGCCGCTCTACCCGTTCGGCCATGGTCTCGGTTACACGCGCTTTGGCTATGGCGAGCCGCGGGTCGACCGGCCGGACCTCGCTCCCGGCGGGCGGGTTTCGGTCGCCGTCGACGTCAGCAATCTCGGCCCGCGCCGGGGCACGGCGTTCGTCCAGCTCTACATCCGCCACCGGGTGGCGCGGGTGTCGCGGCCGATCCGTGAGCTGAAAGGCTTCGCCCGCATCACGCTGGAGCCCGGCGCGACGGGGACGGCCGTCCTGGCGCTGGAGGCAGAAGACCTGGCCTTCTGGCATCCAGGCCCCCGCTTCGCCCTGCCCGACGGCGGGCCGATTGAGATCATGGTCGGGCCCGATGCGGCAACAACGAAATCCATCACCGTCACCTACAGCGCCCGGGCGGTTGCCTCAGGCACCACCCCACTTCGCCCGTAAAATTCAATACGATTTTTTTTGTGAAAATCTGCTTTTCACGTTGTCGTTCGGTATTCGTTGGACCGGCTGCGGCACCGCGGTATAAGGCCATGCCGGAGGAAACCGGCGGCTGACTGCGAGGGCGGCATGACCATCCGTGACGGCATCGTCGAGGCGATCGGCAACACGCCCCTGATCGTGCTGCGCCGGGCGTCGGCGCTCACCGGCTGCCGCATCCTCGGCAAGGCGGAGTTCCTCAACCCGGGACAGTCCGTGAAGGACCGGGCGGCGCTTTACATGATCCGCGATGCCGAGGCGCGCGGTGTGCTGCGGCCCGGCGGCGTCGTCGTGGAGGGAACGGCGGGCAACACCGGCATCGGGCTCGCGCTGGTGGCCAATGCGTTGGGCTACCGCACGGTCATCGTGATTCCCGAGACGCAGTCGCAAGAGAAAAAGGACATGCTCCGCCTCGCCGGGGCGGAGCTGGTCGAGGTCCCGGCGGTGCCCTACGCCAATCCCAACAATTACGTGAAGGTGTCGGGACGGCTGGCCGAAATGCTGGCACAGAGCGAGGCGGCCGGGGCCGTCTGGGCCAATCAGTTCGACAATGTGGCCAACCGCCAGGCCCATATCGAGACCACCGGGCCGGAAATCTGGGAGCAGACCGGCGGCGAGGTCCACGGATTCGTCTGTGCGGTGGGGACCGGCGGTACGCTGGCGGGGACCGGCATGGCGCTGAAGGCCTGCAATCCTGCCGTGAAGATCGCGCTCGCCGACCCTATGGGGGCAGCGCTCTACAGCTGGTACACACAGGGCGTGCTCGCGGCGTCGGGCTCCTCGATCACCGAGGGGATCGGCCAGGGCCGCATCACCCGCAACCTCGAGGATGCGCCCATCGACATGGCGTTCCAGATTCCCGACGAGGAGGCCATCCCGCTGGTGTTCGACCTGCTCGAGCACGAGGGCCTGTGCCTCGGCGGTTCGTCCGGCATCAACGTGGCGGGTGCGATCCGGCTGGCGCAGGTGCTCGGCCCAGGCCACACCATCGTGACCATCCTGTGCGACTATGGCACACGCTACCAGTCGAAGCTGTTCAATCCGGGCTTCCTGCGTGCCAAAGGCCTGCCGGTGCCGGCGTGGCTGGAGAAGGGCCCGAGCGTGCGGGCGCCGCTGGTCTGACGGTCCTGCTGCCGTTCAGGTCTCGCTCGCGCTGGCGCGCGGCATCGCCGCAAGGGCCGAACGGTAGCGGGATTCAGGGCCGAAATCGCCCCCACCCTGGACCGACAGAAGCTCGGCCAACCTGTTGCGGGCGCGATTGACGCGGCTCTTGATCGTGCCGATGGCGCAGCCGCAGATCTGGGCTGCCTCCTCGTAGGAGAGACCCGATCCGCCGATCAGGATCAGGGCCTCGCGCTGGTCGGGGAGCAGCTTCTGCATCGCCAGGTGAAAGTCCATCAGGTCCATATGGCCGTCCTGCGCCGGGTGCGTCGCCAGGCGCGCCGCCAGCTGGCCGCCGGCGTCCTCCACCTCGCGCCTGCGCTTGCGGTGCTCGGAGTAGAAGACGTTGCGCAGGATCGTGAACAGCCAGGCCGACACGTTCGTGCCGGGCGTGAACGAGGTGCGGTTGCCCCATGCCTTCAGCAGGGTCTCCTGCACGAGGTCGTCCGCCCGGTCCGGGTTGCCGCTGAGCGACATCGCGAAGGCGCGCAGCGCCGGGACGGAGCGCAGCAGGTCGTCCTTCATGCGCGCCGAGGGCCCGTCCATCACGATTTGTCCTCAGGCTCGCTCCTGTCGCCGGTGGCGGCCGTGTCCGCTTCGGTGTCCGCCGACCTTTGCTCAAGTTCGTTCAGCAGCTCCAGAAACCGATCGGGAACCGGCTGCGCCACCACCCCGTCGTAGATGGCTCGCAACTGGCGGCCGATATGCGACTGCATATCACTGCCGTATGGCTCGCCGGGCGCCCGACCGGACCCGTCGGGCACCGCGTCCAAATTCTGGTCCATGCCTGTTCCTGTTCGCCGCCGATGCTTGCCCTCACCCATCGCTCCCCCCATGGCGCCGTTTCGATCATATCCGGACCCGCGCCAGAAGCGTGACGAGCGGTGCCTCAACGCCGCGTCATGGCGCCGGTTCCTGAAACAGCCGGAACTTTTCGGCCATGCCCACGTTAACGTTGGGTGTCCCCGCGTCCCACCACCTTTCGGCCGGGGAGGGACGTCAGAAAAAGGGCCTGCCGATGTCGATAGCCTACGCGATCGCTCCGCACCTGCCGTATCTGCGCCGCTTCGCGCGGGCGCTTGCCGGAAACCAGCAAGGGGGCGATGCCTATGCGGTTGCCACGCTGGAGGCGCTGGTCGCCGATCCGGCCACGTTCGACCACGATCAGGAGCCGCGCGTCGCGCTGTACAAGGCCTTCCTGGCAGTCTGGAGCTCCGTGCCACTGAACCATGCCGTCGACATGCCGGACGGCGCGGCGGGCAGCGTGCGCCGCAGCCTCTCGACCCTGACGCCGCCCGCCCGTGTGGCCTTTCTGCTTTCGGCCGTGGAGGGTTTCTCGCACGAGCAGATCGCGGCTTCGACCAATCGCCAGGTCCCGGACATTGCTGCGCTGCTCGATGAGGCCGGCCGCGACATCGCGCAGCAGATGTCGACCGAGGTGCTGATCATCGAGGACGAACCCTTCATCGCGATGGATCTGGAGAGCCTCGTCGAAGGCCTCGGACACCGCGTCCTTGGCGTGGCGCGCACCCGGACGGAAGCGGTCGCGGCCGTGCACGACCGCCGTCCGGGCCTCGTTCTGGCCGACATCCAGCTGGCTGATGGCAGTTCCGGGGTCGATGCCGTCAACGACATCCTGGCGAGCTTCGAGGTGCCGGTGATCTTCATCACCGCCTATCCGGAGCGGTTCCTAACCGGCGAGCGGCCCGAGCCGGCCTTCCTGATCACCAAGCCGTTCCGCACCGAAACCGTGAAGGCCGTGATCAGCCAGGCGCTGTTCTTCGACCAGAAGTCGCACCGCCGGCTGAAAACAGTCGCGGTCTGACCACCCGCGTCACCTGATGCGCCCCACGCGGCCGGGGACATGGCTCCGGCCGTCGCTGCCGTAGATGCGTTTCATTCAATAATTGGGGCGTGACGGCCCCGCAACGTCAGGCGTCAGCTGACCTCGTCGCTGTCGTCATCCGCCAGCAGACGGGCGCCTGCAAATCCGCCGGCCACGGCGACCGCAAGCAGGATCCAGGGGTTCGATCGCCGGGCCAATGTGCGGGCGAGGGACAGGACGACCCGGTCCTTCGCCCCCGCTCCGGCGATCATGCGCAGCAGTTGGGTGCCGACCAGCGCGGCCATGCCGGCGCTGGCCTGGCTGGCCTGCCGGCTGGCCGCCTCTTCGGCGGCCTTGCGCTGCCTTTTGGCCCGCGCTGCCCGGTGCACCGCAAAGACAAGACCTGCCAGACTGAGGAACACCCCCGCCAGAATGCCGCAGGCGGCCAGGGCGCCGAGTTGCCCGGCGAGCCAGACGCAGGCGGCAGCGATCGCAAAGCCGATGCCGAGGGTGGCGAGGAGGCCGATTCCCAGCCCGGTCGCGGCATCCGCCGCCATGCGGGCCATGGCGATCTGAACCGGCCGGATCATCGCGTCCTGCAAGGCGCCGAACACCCCGCCCATCAGCGCGACCGGCTCATGAGCCCGAGGAGCAGGCCGACGCCGGCGGCGACGGCCACCGACATCATCGGGTTGCGCCCGATCCGGGATTCAACCTGCTCGTTGGCCGACGAGAGCCGGTCCCCGGCTTCGCTCGCCAGCATGCCGCCGGCCTTGCCCAGATCGGTGCCGCGCAGGCTGCCGAGGAGATGACGGGCCTGTTCGACCAGATCGTTCAGTGTCGCGCCGACATCGCGGCCCACATGGCGCGCGGTTGACTGCGCCTCGCCGGCCTGCTGGGCGGCGATCGTCGAAACCGTATCGGCCAGACGCGCGATATCGCGGCGCAGGGCCGACAGGTCGTTCGCCGCGTCTCTGCGGTCCTTGGTGCCAAACATGCTGATGATCTCCATTGCGGCAATTTCGGTGAAGGCAATCGCCGTCGATTGTCCCCCGGCTGGGAAACGGCGGGCCGGCGGGGGAGGTTCCGTCGACGGCGCGACAATCGACAGCCGAAGCGCCAGGACGCGGCCGACAAAAATCGACCCGCAACGGCTGTGCGCCGTTGCGGGTCTGAGGCGGCGATGGAAGGTCCGGTGGAGGGGGCATTCCTCCGTCCCTGCCGTCGCGACCCCCTTTCAACGTGCGAACCGTCCGCCTGTTCCCGCGATGTCCGAAAAATCCTTCGCAGAAAGACCACGGAGGCCGGCTAGGCTTGCTTTCGGTGGAACCCGCATTGGCGCCGCGACGTTCGCCGCAGGCCTCCACCCGTGCTGCAGCCCGACACCAGACCGAAGGCCGCCCTCGTGATCAGCCTCACCGTCCGCCACACCACCACCTATGCGTATGCGTCGCCGGTCCGGTTCGGCGAGCACCGGATGATGCTGCGCCCGCGCGACAGTCATGATTTGCGGCTCGTCAGTGCCGACCTGGTGCTGTCCCCGCCGGGGCGCCTGCGCTGGGTGCACGACGTGTTCGGCAATTCGGTGCTGCTGGCAACGTTCATGGAGCCCGGTTCGGAGCTTTACGTCGAGAGCACGCTGCGCCTCGAGCGCTACAGCATCGATCCGGCGGCGGTGCAGATTGCCGAGCAGGCCCGGACATGGCCGTTCATCTACACGTCCGACGACCGGACCGACCTCGGCCGACTTCTCGAGGTCCACCATCCTGACCCGCGCGGCCAGGTTGCCGCGTGGGCGCAGGGCTTCGCCGGCCGGCAGGACATGGAGACCCAGTGGCTCCTGGCCAGCATGAACGACGCCATCAAGGCGCAATTCGCCTATGTGGTTCGCCACGAGGAGGGAACGCAGACCCCCGTCGAGACGCTGGAGCGCGGCAGCGGCTCGTGCCGCGACTTTGCGCTGCTGATGATGGAGGCGCTGCGGGCGCTGGGCTTCGGCACACGGTTCGTCTCGGGCTATTTGTATGATCCGGCGCTCGACGGCGGGGGCACCGGCACGCGCGGCGCGGGCACCACCCATGCGTGGCTGGAGGTCTATCTGCCGGGCGCCGGCTGGGTCGAGTACGACCCGACCAACGCGACGATCGGCGATGACGCGCTGATCCGCGTGGCCGTCGCGCGCGATCCGGCGCAGGCCGTGCCGATTGCGGGCAGCTTCACCGGGACAGCCTCGGACTCGCTCGGGATGACCGTCGAGGTCGAGGTGGCGCAGGAACTTGCCTGAGCACGGCCGATTGAGGCCTGCGTGCACGCCCCTGCTGCCGTCCGGTCGGAATCCGCGATAACGCACTGTTTTGACGTCAGCTTTGTCCGCCAAAAGGTCTCCAGATGGCAGACCGATGATTTAGTGCTCGTAGGGCCACAAGCCGGGACCTGACGTGATGAACCGATTCATCCGGGCCATGACGTCGCGCAGGGCAGGGCGGTCGGCTGCCTCCCGGGCCAGCATGGCGTTGACGAGGTCGCACAGATCCTTTGGAGCCGGCTTGCGACAATCGCGCAAACGTCGCGGCTGGGTCGTGACCTGCGGGTAGTCGGTCGCACCGTTGCGCCCCCTGAACGGCTGTTCGCCGGTCAGGCATTCAAAAAGCGTAGCGCCAAGGCCGAAGACATCGGCAGTCGCCCCGACCTTCTGTCTGAGACACATTTCCGGAGCCATGTAGAGGGTCGTGCCGACGGTATGCTCGGTTGCGTCCGCTGCGATCGGCCGGGCTGCGCCGAAGTCGATCAGCTTGGGATGGCCGCCGGCGATCATGATGTTGCCAGGCTTGACGTCGAGATGAACGAAGCCCCGGCGATGGGTGTAGTCGAGGGCGGCGCCAATCCTGATCCCAAGGCGCATGGCGTTCGAGACCGACATGCGTGGACTGTCCTCCTTCTTCAGGCCGTCGTGCAGGGTGGTTCCATCGAGGATTTCGGTCAGCAGATAGCCGGGGGATGCCGTGCCGAAACATCGGACGATTGCCGGATGGGACAGCGCCATGAGTACTGCGGCCTCGCGGCCGGCGCGGCGAAGCGACCGATACTTCTTGCACGCCACCGGGCACCCCAGGTCATGGTGCCAGCCGAGAAACACCTTGTGGCGACCACCCTCGGTGTCGAGGGGCGCATAAATGGTGACGGGGCCGGTCTTTCTGGGTCTTGCGTTCAACAGGATTTCTCCCCGTGCATGCGGAGGCCGCTGACCCGTCGCGCCGGCAAGGCCAGCGCGACGGTCAGGAAGCCTCCGGGTCGAAGCCACGCTTGCCCAGCCTTCTGGAGCCCTACGACATCATCACTTCTGTGAGCCAAGGGGCACCCTCGGGCTTGGTCAGGCCTGAGTGAATTGACCGGTCTTTGCCAATTCGCTACTTCCGATTTCCGCATGAGCAATGCTTCGAAGATTTATGGCTCTTCTTCGACTTTTTGCTCTTCGCGGACTTAGATGATCTGCACGACTTCGCCGATTTGGCGCGCTTTGCCGACTTCTTGCTCTTGGCAGGTTTGGCACATTTCGCAGACTTGTCGCTGCCTGCGGACTGCTTGCTTTTCTTAGACTTGCACTTCTGCGGTGACTTGGGCGGGCAATCGCCCGTGGCAGTGATGCTTGAACCGCAGGACGAGCCATGCTTTGCGTTCAGAAACGCCGCATTGAACTTGTTCCTGTTTCCCTCATTCGATCCAAACTCCGATCCTGCGTGATTTGTATGGTTCACGTATCCTGATATGCGTATTATCTATAATACAGTACA
>JBMOJG010000128.1:0-7511 GCA_049316925.1 Alsobacter sp.
TCGCCGCAGAACAGCAGCGACGGCCCCGCCCCGGTCGTGACGTCGAGCCCCGTCTGCCCCGGCGTGTGGCCGGGCAGCGGCACCAGCGTGGCGCCGTCGGCGATGGCCTCGCCCGGCTGCCGCGGGTCGCACAGCCCGGCCTCGACGATCGGCAGGACGCTGTCCTGGAACGATCCGTGGCTGAACTGTGGATCCGCCGCCGCCTCGCGCGCCGCGAAGTCCAGCTCCGTCTGCGCCACCACATAACGCGCACGCGGGAAGGTTGGAACCCAGCGCCCGTCCTCGCGCCGCGTGTTCCAACCGACATGGTCGACATGCAGATGGGTGCACAGCACGAGGTCGATGTCCTCCGGCCGGCAGCCGGCAGCGGCGAGGTTCGCCAGATAAGCCGTGCCCTCCCGCGCGTTCCAGGCCGGCCGCCGCGGCCGCGGCTTGTGCTCGCCGACGCAGGTGTCGATGAGGATCGTCCGCCCCGCAATCCGCAGCAGATGGCTCTGCACGGCCAGGTGCAGCTCGCCGCGCTCCGCATCGCCGTGCCCGGGCCCCAGAACCGCCGTCAGTTCGGCAATCGCCGACGTGTCGCTCCCCGGCAGTAGCACGTCGCTGGCAAAGGCCTGGGGATCGAGATCAATGACGCGGTGGACGGTAACGCCGCCGATGGCGAGGTCCGGATCCTTCATCGTGCAGCCTCCGGTTCAACCTGTCCGGCCAGGATGGCCAGGATGGGGATGGGGTGGAGTTCGGCGGCTCGGCCGCGAAGCCCCGGTGGCTCAGCATAGGCAAGGTGCCCGGGTTCGACGAGGGGGCGTGCGCCGGGGCGCGCGACCAACCCTGCTGCGATCGCTGTTGCCAGACGATCACGCCCTGTTCAGATGCTATTGTTCGCTGTTCCGTACTTGACGACTCTCTGTTCAAATAGAGCAGTGAATTTGCCGGTTGAAGCCGCCAGAATCACTGTCATCACAGGGGGCTTTACCGTTCAAAATTGGCTGGATTGCCCTAAACGGCATCAGTACTCACAGAATTTCCTGTGCTTTCCCTATCAACAGCGAAAGCCTGCCCCGGCGGCCAAACTCACCCTGCATCACGGCAGCCGGAGATCTATTGCCAAGAGCCCGGCCATAGCGCCGGAGTTCCGGTCTGGATTCGTCTGGCAAGACCGGACTGGGCGCCAAAGACCCCGCGATTTGAAGGCAGGGACCTGAAACGGAGACCTTTTGCGGAGATGACTGGCGGAGACGGAGGGATTCGAACCCTCGATAGGGCTTTACAACCCTATAACGGTTTAGCAAACCGCCGCCTTCAGCCGCTCGGCCACATCTCCACGCGCGAAGTGCGTAGTCGGTCGCACGCGTGCGGTCAACTGTGCCCGACACGGCGCCCACAACCAGACGAGCCACCGGGCGGCCGAGTGCTGGACTCGGCCAGATCGTGATGTCGGCACGGAGGTGCCCCGTTCAGTGGACCGACAGCCACATCCGGGCCGCGCGCTGGGCATCTGCGATCTCGGCGGGACTCATTTCGGCAGCCACCTCGGCCCGCACCGGCAGAGCTTCGCGGCAACCACGCACCGCTGCGATGTTGAGCCACTTGTGGGCTGCGATGCGATCGAGTTCGACCGACCGACCAGCCGCATACATCATGCCGAGCTCATAGAATGCCCGTCCGTCCATCTGCGCTGCGCCCATGCTGGCCATCTCTGCCGCATTGATCTCGAAACGCGCCATGACACCGCTCCCTTATCCCGGGCTTCTGCCCGTTCCGGTCGGCCCTGCGCCGCCGTTGATGGAAGCCAGTCTTGCCCTGATCCCTTCAACCAACGCCTAAAAATTTCGATGAATTCTCTGTAAGCAAAACTTGAAGCCATCTTAAAAATTAGCGCAAATTCACGATATTGATTGGAAAAATGACGCTAAATCAACTGGCCAGGACCATCCGCGGCCGGCCATCTGTCGCAAAACATTCAGTATTCGTTGACTCTTCGACGACAACGCGGCTTGTTAAGTGGGAAACCAAGGCGGTTTGTGACGGCGCCCGCGCGCCCTAGACTTCCGTGGCATGCCGCAAAGAGCGTGCCCAGGGAGGATAAAACGATGAGAACCGGAATTGCGGCCGCGCTTGCGGTCTTTCTTGGCGCAGCGGCGCTCGACGCCATCAGCACGGCACAGGCCCAATCCGCAGATCCCGCCGGAACGTGGTCGCGCCCCAGTGGCACATCGCGACTGCGGATTGCCCGGTGCGGCCAAGCCTATTGCGGGACAATCGCATGGCTGCGCGAGCCAGATAACACCGATGGGAAGCCGATGACCGATGCCCGGAATCCGGATCCGTCGCGTCGCACACCCCCGCTGCTCGGCACTGCCGTGATCATCGGCATGGCGCAGACCGGCAAGGATGGTCAGTGGAAGGGACAGGTCTACAAGGCCGACGAAGGCAAGACCTACACAGGCTACATGACCCTGGAGGGCGCCCGCCAGCTCAAGCTGGAGGGCTGCTTGCTCGGCGGGATGGTCTGCAAGGCGGAGACGCTGACCCGCGCCGACTGACAGGCGGGCCGCCGGCCATGCAAGCCTGCCGGGCACGCCGGCGCGGCCCCCTCTCGGGAAATGCAGCGGACCTGATACCGTCTGCGTGCAGGCGAGCGTGACTGCCACCGCTGGCGTCTTGCGCGGGCCTGCGTTGTGGTCAGGATTGTTCGATTAGCCGGGTCGCGCTGGACGGCCCGGACCAAAAGCTTTCAGGGAGCCTGCCATGATCGGTAAACACGTTCTTGCAATCAGCCTGCTGGCAGGCTTCACCTGCGCCGGCGTCATGGCGCAGCCCGTCCAGCCGAACCAGCCGGCACCTACCACAAACCCCTTGCGCCGTCCGCCGGCTGCGGCTCCGGCAGCACCGGCGACGCCTGCGACCGATCCTGCCCCCGCAGCCGCCGTCCCGGAGCGGAAGGCACCGACACCAGCCCAGATGGCCCAGCGCAGCAAGATGAAGGCCTGCGGTGCCGAATGGCAGGGGCTCAAGAAGGCCGCTGCGACAAAGGGCAAACCCTGGCGCGAGTTCGCCAGCGAATGCCTCAAGCGCAACTGAGGCACAGTGACGGCGCACGCGGAGCGGCGGTTCAGAGCCATTTCTTGAACCCGGCATGGCTCTGGACGTAGCCGAGCCGCCGGTAGAACCGGTGGGCTGCTTCGCGGCGGAGATTCGACGTCAGTTCCAGCACGCCGGCTCCGCCGGCGATGGCCAGTCGCTCGGCCTCCGCCACCATCGCCGCCCCGATGCCCCGGGAGCGACAGTCCGCCGCCACTTGCACCGATCGCAGCACGGCATGGCGCATGCCCCCGCCCGTCAGTCCGGGCATGAAGGTGAGGAGGAAACTGCCAACACGACGCTCTCCCTCCACGGCGACGTAAAGCCGACTGTCGGCACTGGCCGCGATGACGGCGAAGGCGGTTCGGTAGGCCGGTTCGGTGGTTGCGTTCCAGGCGTCGCCGTGGCCGACACTATCGGCCGCATGAAGTCCGACGACGGCCTCGAGGTCGTCGTCGGTCGCTTCCCGGATGACCGGCGCGGTCACGCGGCCGCGCGGCTGGCCTGGGGCAGGATCGCCTCGGGTTCGCCGAACCCGGGCAGCGCCTCGAAGCGCGCCTTCCAGGTCACGATAGCGGGATAGGCCGACAGGTCGATTCCAGCCTGCGGCGCATAGTGGATGACACCATAGATGTCGATGTCGGCGATAGTCGGCGCCTCACCGACCAGCCAGTCACGACCCGCCAGCGCATCCTCAAGGGTCTGCAGCGCCAATTTGGCCTCGCCCTCGTACATCGCAAGCGTTGCAGGATCGAGCGTGCGGAAGCCGAACTTCGCTGCACGCTGGCGGTAGACGGGACCGGCCAGCCGGTCGAAGTCCCAGAACATCCATTCGCGCGCGGCAATACGCTCCTGCAGCGTCGCCCCACCCATCTTGCCGGTCTTGTCGGCGAGATATTCGAGGATAGACGCAGACTGGCAGAGGCTGTGGCCGTTGGACGTATCGACCAGGCACGGCACCTGGCCGAACCGGCTCTTGGCCCGGAATTCCGGGGTCTTGTGAGCGCCTTCGCGCAGGGCGACATGCTCGTAGTCGAAAGCCTCACCGGTCAGCGCCAGCATCAGCGCTACCTTGTAGGTCGGCCCAGACAGGAAAATACCGTGAAGCGTGTAGCGGGCAGCCATGGTGAACCTCGGAACAGGGCCGCGCGGCTCGCGGCTGCGGCAGCGTAGTCCTTTCGGTCCCGACCGCAAGCCACTCCGGAGGTTGACTCGGCCGGGCTCTCCGCCCACCTCTGCGGGACCCGCCAAGGAGCGTTCCCCCGTGTCTCTGCCCGATTATGTCGAGCCCGTGCTGGGCTTCCTGCGCGCCAACGCGGGCTGGGCCGCACCGTTCGTTTTCCTGCTCGCGTTTGGAGAATCCCTCGCCTTCGTCTCACTCCTGATCCCCGCGACCGTCCTGCTGTGGGGAATCGGCGCACTGATCGGTGCAAGCGGCATCGATTTCTGGCCGGTCTGGTTTGCCGCTGCCGTGGGCGCCGGGCTGGGGGACTGGCTATCGTACTGGCTCGGCCAGCACTACCATGAGCAGATCGCGCGGATGTGGCCACTGTCGCGGCGCCCCGACCTTCTGCCACGCGGGCATGCATTTTTCGAAAAATACGGCTTTCTCGGCGTGTTTCTCGGCCGTTTTATCGGCCCGATGCGCGCGATCGTGCCCCTCGTCGCAGGTGCCTGCACGATGCCCCAGGGTGTGTTCCAGCTGGCGAACTGGACCTCGGCCTTCGTCTGGGCAACCTGGACGCTCGGCGCGGGCACGCTGGGCGTCGGCTGGCTCACGCGCTGACCAGACGCCGGCCGGGTCAATACCGGCCGGCATGCCGTCTTGCGCGCACTCAGCCCGCCTTGGTGCCGGTGATGACGGCCAGCGCCTCGACGAGACGGTCGACATCCTGCTCCGTCGTGAACAGGGCCGGCGACACGCGGATGCACTGTCCCTTGGCGACGCCGCCACGCCGTACCGTGAACAGGCCGAAGCGTTCGCGCAGAGCGGAGACAATGGCGGTGTTGTCGGCCGCCGAGGTCTTGCCGGCAAGGCGGAACGACGTGATGCCCGCCGCCATGCCAGGCTCGTCAGGGGTCAGGATCTCCAGGTCGCGGAACCCGCGCGCCTGCGACACCCAGCGGTCGCGCAGGTGGCGGAGGCGGGCAGCCTTGGCGGCCGGTCCGATCTCGGCATGCAGGTCGAGGGCGGCCGGCAGCGACAGCAGGGTCGCGAAGTTGAACGTGCCGGTATGGACGCGCGATCGGATATCCGCGGCCGGCCAGTCCTCGTCGCCGAAGGCCCGGTCGATATCGGCGATCCGGTCCTTGCGGATCCACAGGAAGCCGAGACCCAGCGGGGCGCCGATCCACTTGTGCAGGTTGAAGCCGACGAAGTCGACGCCAAGGTCGCCGACCTTGAAGTCGATCTGGCCCCATGAGTGGGCGGCATCGACGATCACGTCCACGCCGCGCGCCTTTGCCATGGCGCCAATCTCGGCCACTGGCATCACCAGCCCGGTGCGGTGGCTCACATGGGTGACAAGCAGCAGCTTGGCCCGCGGGTTGTCGGCCAGGATCTTTTCGTAGGTGGCCAGCACCGCGGCCCAGGTCGCCGGCTCCGGAATGGCGAACTTCACCACCTCGACGCCGCGACGGTCCTTCAGCCAAGCCATCGCATACTGCATCGAGTCGTAGTCGAGGTCGGCGTACAGCACCTGGTCGCCCGGCTTCAGGCGATTGTAGTTCGAAATCAGCAGCTGCAGCGCCTCGGTGGCGCCACGCGTGAAGGCGATCTCGGCCGGGTCAGCACCAACCGCAGCGGCAAGCTTGATGCGGGCGGCCTCCATGTCCTTTCCGAAGCTGGTGCGGGCATAGACGGAGTTCGCGCGGTTCACCATGTCGGTCGCGGCGATGAAGGTGCGGCGCACCGGCTCAGCCATGATGCCCCAGTACCCGTTCTCCAGATTGATGATGTCGGGTGAGACCGAATAGAGGTTGCGAACCGCCGACCAGTACCCGGTGTCGGTCGCCAGAGCGCCTCCGGTAGGCAGCGGCGGGAGCGTCCGTGTCGCCTGGGCAAGCGCGGGTACGGCGACCGCGGCGGTGGCGAGACCGGCCAGCATGGCGCGGCGGTCGAGGCGGATGTCGGTCATGGGTGATCCTCCGGCAGGGAAACTGCCCGGTACGCTCGCCACGCTTCACCGGCGTGACGCGCGCCTGACGGATCCGTGACGGTCGCACCACCCTGCGGTCAGATTCCCAGCCGATCCTTCAGCAGCTCGTTGACCGCCTGCGGATTGGCCTTGCCCCCCGACTGCTTGATCACCTGGCCGACAAACCAGCCGATCATCGTCGGCTTGGCCTTGGCCTGCTCGACCTTGTCAGGATTGGCCGCAATGACGGCCTCGATCGCCGCCATGATGGCGCTGCTATCGGTGACCTGCTTCATGCCGCGGCTCTCGACGAGCTCACGCGGGTCGCCACCTTCGGCCCACACGAGCTCAAAGAGATCCTTGGCGATCTTGCCCGAGATCGTCCCGTCGCCGATCAGGTCGATGATGGCGCCGAGCTGACCGGCAGACATCGGGGAGGCGGTGACGTCCTTCCCCTCCTTGTTGAGCCGGCCGAACAGCTCGTTAATCACCCAGTTGGCTGCGGCCTTGCCGTCGCGCCCATGTGCCACCGCCTCGAAGAAATCGGCAGAATCCCGCTCGGCGACCAGCACGCCGGCGTCATAGGCCGCCAGTCCGTACTGCATCATGAACCGCGCCTTCTTGGCATCGGGAAGCTCCGGCAGTCCGCTCGCCAGCGCGTCCACAAAGCCCTGATCGAATGTCAGCGGCAGCAGGTCCGGATCCGGGAAGTAGCGGTAGTCATGCGCCTCCTCCTTGGAGCGCATCGACCGCGTTTCGCCCCGGCCGGGGTCGAACAGGCGCGTTTCCTGGTCGATCCGGCCGCCATCCTCGAGAATGCCGATCTGCCGGCGCGCCTCGGTCTCGATGGCCTGGCCGATGAACCGGATCGAGTTGACGTTCTTGATCTCGCAGCGGGTGCCGAATCCCTCTCCCGGGCGGCGCACCGAGACATTCACGTCGGCGCGCAGGCTGCCCTTGTCCATGTCGCCGTCGCAGGTGCCGAGATAGCGCAGGATGGTCCGCAGTTTGGTCACATAGGCCTTCGCCTCCTCGGACGACCGCAGGTCCGGCTTGGAGACAATCTCCATCAGGGCCACGCCCGAGCGGTTGAGATCGACGAAGCTCATCGTCGGGTGCTGGTCATGCAGCGACTTGCCGGCGTCCTGCTCGAGGTGAAGGCGCTCGATCCCGACACGGACCTGGCTGCCGTCCGGCATGTCGACGAGCACTTCGCCCTCGCCGACGATCGGGCTCTTGTACTGGCTGATCTGGTAGCCCTGCGGCAGGTCGGGATAGAAGTAGTTCTTG
>JBMOJG010000129.1:0-7502 GCA_049316925.1 Alsobacter sp.
CCGGCTCCACCGTGTGGAAGGCCACGATGGTGGCGGCGATCGACAACCACAGGGCGATGATCTCGATGAAGGCAAGGTCCGGTCGCCGCAGTCCAAAGAACAGCCACGACCAGGCGGCGTTGAGCACGAGCTGCACCGCCCAGATCGTCAGCGGGACTGCCGCGCCGGAGAAGCCGGCCTTGCGCCAGACCCACCAGGCCGACACCGCGATGGTGGCGTAGAGCACCGCCCAGGCCGGGCCGAACAGCCAGTTCGGCGGCCGCCATGGCGGACGGTCAAGGTTCTCGTACCAGTCGCCCGGCTTGAACAAGGCGCCGCTCGAGGCCGCCGTGATGGAGGCGGCTGCAAAGCCGGCGAAGGCGAGAGCGGAACTGGTGTCCATCGGCAAGCTCCGGGCAGGGCTGCGACACTATATGCCAATCCGCAGGCGTCCGCGCGCGCTGCATCCAGGGAATTAACGGTCGAAACCTTGCGGGTATGCGCGAAATCGTACGAAAATAGAGGATGCCGTCCTGAGTTCATCCGCGTGGGAAGGCCAGCTCCATGCCGCAGTCGTCCGAGCATGTCCCGTCCGACGCCATCCCGGAGGCGATGATCCGTGACGTCGTGCATGGGTTCTACGCCCGTGTGCTGGTCGATCCGGAGATCGCAATGGTCTTCGCCCAACGCCTGGCCGGGCGCTGGCAGGGCCATATCGACCAGCTGATCGCCTTCTGGGTGGCGGCGACCCACGCTGGCGCGCTGCCGGCCGGATGGCCGCAGGATCCGCACGGGTCCTTCGGGCTGACGGAGCGCCAGATCGACCGATGGTTCGCACTGTTGCGCACAACCATCATTGACATGTGTCCATCTGATGCGGCGGTGATCCTGCTCGACAGGGTTGCGGTGATCGGGTCAAGTTTCAGGGTCGGGTTTGGGCCCGGCAGTGTGCCGCGCCGCAGTGCGGGCGCGCAACCCTGAACGCAGCCGGCCCCGTCCGGCGGCGTTGTTCCGACGCCGACGGAGATGCCGATGTGGACGATCGTAGCAGGCACGATGGCCATCGCCGTCACCGATGCGTCCGAGGAGGCGGCGAACGCGCTGCTGGACGATCCGGACCTGCGCGATGACCTCACCATGTTGCGCAGCGGCGGCGTGCCGCTGTGGGATGGGCTGCAGGCCCTGGTGTTGCGCCCCGCCACACAGGACGAGATCGCCGAGTTCGACGACACGTTCGCAGCCGACGAGGAGCCGGACGAGGATGATGACGGCGGCGCCAGCCTCGTCTTCCTGATGGATCTCGACGACAGCCATTGAGGTCAGCCGGCCGGGACCTTTGCGTGGAAGTGTGCGTTGGAGACGGCGCACGTCGCGCGAGGAGACCAACCATGGACAAGCAGCATGTGAAGGGTGCCGTGGACACGGCCAAGGGCGCCATCAAGGATGCCATCGGCGGTGCCATCGGCAATGACAGGCTTCAGGCCGAGGGCAAGCTGGACAAGGCCAAGGGTGCAGCCCGCGAGGCCGTTGGCGATGCCAAGGACGCGGTCAGGGACGCGACCAAGGGGCGCTGATCCGGCGTGTCACCGGTCCCGGACGCGGCAGCGTCCGGGACCGGAACCCTCCTGCGCCCTGGCACGGTCCGTTGGAGACCGATCGGCAGAAGTGCGTAAGTATTCTTAGCAGTGAATTTGTGGCTTGAGCTCTCATTCATGTTGCGACATTATCTGACGTGAAAGTACGATAACGTACATTCTTCGGATGTGATTGCCGGCGACATGGCGTCGCCTCGTGTCGGTCAGAACGACCGTCCGCTGCCACTTTTTATCCGGCGCCACGAGCCCCGGAGGATGCGCTGGGGACCTGCGTGAAACCTGACCTGATGGACGCCTTTCACAGCATCACAGTCTTCCGGGGCGTTTCGAACAAGGCTCTCGAACGCGTCGCCGCCATGTCGTTCCTGCAGGACTTTCCGGCCGATGTCGTTCTCGCCGAGCAGAGCCGGGTGCCCGATTTCCTGCATGGGGTCGTCAGGGGGAGGGTCGCCGCCACCGCGAGCTACCGTTCGGACTGCGGCACGATCTGCGTCAGTGTGGCGGGGGACTGCATCTCGACCTCTGCCGTGGTCCTCGACGAGCCATTGTTGTCAAGCCTGCGAACCGTGGATGCGTCCCGGGTGCTGATGATCCCTGCCAGCCTCGTGCGCGAACTCGTTGCCGGCGACCTCGTGTTCGCCAGCGCGGTGGTGCAACGGCTGGCACTCGGCGCGCGGTCAGTGGTTCGCCAGTTGCACAACCAGAAGCTGCGAACCTCGACGGAGCGGCTCGCCAACTGGGTGCTGCGCATGGCCGACGAGGCCAGCGACGAGCAGGAGCTGCCGCTGCCCTACCAGAAGCGGCTGCTGGCCTCGCTGCTCGGCATGACGCCCGAGAACCTGTCGCGGACGATCGCCGGCCTCGAGCCCCATGGCGTCGTGTTCCGCGGCCGCACGATCCATGTGCGGGACCTGAACGCGCTGAAGCGGATGGCGTGCCCGACGCCGCTGATCGACGCCTGACCGCCGGGCGAGGCCCGGCCTTGTTGCACCGCGTCGTCCGCCGAGGTGCCCCGGCGTGACGCGCGATCCGGTCCGTCAGGTCGTCTCCACCCGGCGGGACGACACCCTAGCGGTGTGGCTGCCCGATGCTGCCGCGGCTGGTCACCACGGTCCAGCCGCGCCCCTGCCGGTGGATCGCCTCGACACGGCCGAGCCCGGGCAGCGCATCGCCGCGCATGGCCTCGTAGACGCCGTGCGGACCTTCCAGCAAGGCGACACCGTTGAACACACCCCGCACGGTCCAGCCCGGAACGGTGCGCGGCGCTTCGGTCTTCGGCGGCTCGGCCGGATGCTCGGGCTGCCGGGCATCTGCACGGGGGTGGCTCTTGACGATGCTCGCTGTGCTGGACGGCTCGGCCGGTGCCGCTTTTGCCACGAGGGCGCCGTCGAGACGACCCATGCGGGCACCGAGGTCGGTCAGCCCGCCAGCCGCCTGGGTCGCGGCCTGGTCGATGCGGTCAATGACGCCTGCAAGCGCGACGGCCTGCTGCACACGCCCGGTTTCGGCGGCTTCGATGGCGGCGGTCACGCGGCGGTCCAGCGCGCGCACATCCTCGGCGGCGGCGAGGCGCGGCAGGACGCCGCGCAGCGTTTCCAGCTCGGCCCGCATGCCGCGGATCTCTTCAGCCAAGCCGGAGACGGCCGTCTCGGCTGGCGATGTACCTATGGCCCGGGCCTCGAAAGCAGCGAGCGCCGCTTGCGACTTGCTGGCGGCCGTCGTCGCCGTCGCAGCGGCCTGCAGCTGCCGGCGTTCGCCCAGACTGTAGCCTCCGGCGGCACCCAGGCCGAGGGCCAGCGCCAGCCCGGAGGCGAAGATCCGCCGGCCGGCCAGGCCGCCGCTCCAGCGCCCGGCGCCTGTGGGCATCCCGGCGCTGGCGGTGCCTGGAGCCGCCGTCGCGGCGGGAGCCACTGCCTGCATGCTCTCGACCGCCGGCGCCGTGGCAGGGGCCACCGGATCGCTCGCGTTCGCCTCGGATTCTGTGGAGGGTGGGCCTGAGCGGGGTTTGCGGGCGGGCTTCAGGCGAGCAGCGCTGGGCATGGGGGCGATTCCAGTTCGGTGAGAGGGGAATCGTCGCCCGGCATGTTTACCATTCGGTTACCGTCGGACGCTCCGATGGGTGGAGCAACGGCATGATCGTCGAGCGGCAGGACGAAACGGAAGCCTTCCTGAAGGACCGGCTGCAACCGGCCACCGTCATCGGCACCCACATCTCGACGGTCGTGCTGGGCGAGGCGACCGTTTTCAAGCTCAAACGGGCGGTGAGGCTGCCCTATCTCGACTTCTCGACGCCGGCACTGCGGCTCGCCGCCTGCCAGCACGAACTGGCGCTGAACCGCCGTACGGCGCCCGCGCTCTACCGCGCCGTCCGGCGGGTGACGCGCGCCTCCGGTGGCGGTCTGGACCTCGACGGCGAGGGTATGCTGGTGGATTGCGTGGTGGAGATGGCGCGTTTTCCCGACGACGCCCTGCTGGCGACGCGGGTGGACCGCGGGGTGACAGACGCCGCCGAGATCGAGGCGCTGGCGCGGGTGCTCGCCGCCTTCCAGGCGCCGCTGTCGCCCGTGCCGGGCTCCGGTTCGCAGCGCATGGCCGCCGTGCTGGCGGTGAACGTGGCGGGGTTTGCCGCGTCCGGTGTGCTTGCGGCGGCCGATGCCGCCGCGCTCGGGGCCGCATTCGACGCCACCTTCGCCCGGCTGGTGCCGGTTCTCGATGCCCGCGCCGTCGCGGGCTTCGTGCGGCTCGGGCATGGTGACCTGACGCTGCGCAACATTGCGGTGATCGACGGCATCCCGACGCCGTTCGATGCGCTGGAGTTCGACGATGCGCTGGCGACCACGGATGTCGCCTATGACGTCGCCTTCCCGATCATGGATCTGTGGCATCACGGCAGGGCAGACCTCGCCAGCGTTCTGGCCAACCGCTGGATCGACATCACCGGCGACGCGGGCGCCGTGGCCCTGCTACCGTTCTGTATGGCGGTGCGGGCGGCGGTCCGCGCCCACGTCGCCGGCACGCTGGCAGCCGATGGCGGACCCAAGGCGGCGGCGGTACGCGCCGAGGCGCTGGCCTATGTGGCGACCGCGCGGGCCTGCCTGGCGCCGTCGGCGCCCCGGCTCGTCGCCATCGGCGGGCTGAGCGGCTCTGGCAAGTCCACGGCCGCCGCCGGGCTGGCGCCGTCGCTGGGGACACCGCCGGGCGCGCGGGTGCTCTCGTCGGACCGCATCCGCAAGCAGATGTTCGGGGTCGCCCCGACGGATCGGCTGCCCGCGACGGCCTATGAGCCGGCGGTCTCGGAGCGGGTCTACGGGGCGATGCGCGATGCCGCCGCTGCGGTGCTCGCCGAGGGGCGGTCAGCGGTGGTGGATGCGGTTTTCGACCGTCCACAGGACCGTGAAGCGATTGCCGCGGTTGCCTGGCACGCCGGTGTGCCGTTTGCCGGATTCTGGCTGTCAGCGCCGGCAGCGACGCTGCATGATCGCATCCGGCTCCGTCGTGGCGATCCGTCGGATGCGACCGGGGCGGTTCTGGAAGGGCAGCTGGCCCGGGCCGATGGAGCCCCCGACTGGACCCCTGTCGACACGCAGGGAGGACCGGACGCCGCCATCGCGACGCTTCTTGCTGCGATCCCCGCAGCCGTCACGGCCGTTCGCTGACGTCAGTTGGCGGCGTTGAGACTTGAGCCGACATTGCTGAACGTGCTGTTCAAGTTATTCTTCAATCCCTGCAGCGATGAAATTAATCCAATTGCAATAATTGCAGCAATCAGGCCATATTCGATAGCCGTTGCGCCATTTTCGTCAGTACTAAATTTGCATATGAGGCTTAACATTGGCTGTTCCCCGCGTTGATAGATCGAAAATACGGGAGAATTACGCTAATACAAGTTACGGACAGCCAATGCGACAGCGTGATTAACCATCCGTTACGATTTCAGGTCGGGCTCGATAGTCCCGCTACCCTGCAGGGCGTTGGCGACAGCCCAGCACCCCATTGACCAGCCGGCACCGAGCGACCAGCCGGCCAGCACGTCCGTGGGCCAGTGGACGCCAAGATAGACCCGGCTTGATCCGACCAGCACGGTCAGCAGGATGGCGGACACGACGACGAAAACCTTCTGGCGACGGCGGGCGGCCGTGCGGGCCAGCAGCGCGCCGAGCGTCAGATAGGTGACGGCCGACAGCATGGCATGGCCGCTGGGGAAGCTCATGTCGGTGACGTCGACGAGATGGGACACGAGATCGGGCCGCGGCCGTTCGAAGCCGAGCTTCAGCAGTGTCGACAGGATTGTGCCGCCGCCGACCGCCACCGCCACCAGCAGCGCCGCGCCGCGGCGGCCGTCGATGATGAGGTAGGCCATGGCGGCGACGGTCACCAGCGTCAGGACCGTGACGCTGCCAAGGCTCGTGATGTCGCGCATGGTGATCTCGAGCCAGGGCGGGCCGATCGGGTCGGACAGATCCGCCGGGTTGCGCAGCGCCAGCAGGATCGCCGCGTCGAAGGCCCGGGTGTCGCCCTCGCGCATCTCGCCAGCGATCCGCAGGAAGGCAAAGACACCGCCGGCCGCCAGCGCCAGCGTGATCAGCGAGCCGAGTTCGCGGCGGACCCGTGCCAGCAGGGGCCAGCGGGTGACAAGGCGCTCCCAGCCTCGGGTGGCGGCGTCAGTCATGCGTGGGGTCCGTCCTGGCATTGGCCGTCGTCACGGCGAACGACCGGCTTGGCAGGCGCCCCATTGATCCTTCAGCCGGGATTGGTCGTCCTGGGTCATCGTGTTGCGAAGTGCACGCTCGGTTACGCCAGAGCCTTCCAGTCGCTGATCGATGCAAGCGCAGGTGGCGAGGCAGAAGGCGCGAGCGGCGCCCGCGTCCTGGCAGGTCCGGGTGCAGGCGGCGACAAAGCCGCCGACCGAGGGGATCTCGTCGGGCAGCGGCATAATCGCGCGCGGGACGCCGGCGGCGACGGCGAGCGACAACAGGCCGAAGAACAGTGGCTGGTGCACCAGATAGACCGTGAGGCTGTGACGGCCGCCGCGTTCCAGCAGCCGTGTCAGCGGTCCGGATGGCCGCCAGGCTGAGAGGTGTCGGTCCCAGCCACGGTCCACGGCCAACCGCGCCAGCGCGACGCCGGCCAGGACGCAGCCGAACCAGGGCAGCAGCGGCTCGTAGTCGCTCGTCTGCGGCACGCGGGCGGAGAGGCCCGTCCACCACCACAGGGGTCCCTCATAGGCCGGGCTGCGCAGGATGGCGGGCGCGGCCATGACGAGGGCGGCGATGAAGGCGGTCCACCACGGCGGCGCCCGCGGCGCCGGCAGCGCGAGGATGCTGGATGCGGCAATGCAGTGCAGGATGCCGAAATACACGAAGGTCTCGGGGTCCATCCAGCGGGTCGCCAGTGTCACGGCGAGCGCCGCCAGTGCGATCGTCACCAGCCGGCGCAGATAGGGACCCGGCCGCAGCCCGTCGCGCGCCGACAGCACGAGGCCGATGCCGACCAGCACCAGGAAGGACCCGGCGATCAGGCGCGAGAACAGCCGCCACCCCGGGTCGAGTCCGGCCTGCAGGGTGATGAAGCCGAAATGGCCGAGATCCCAGGTGAAGTGAAACACGAACATCGCCGCCAGCGCGACGCCGCGGGCGACATCGACAAGGGCGACGCGGGGCGCCACGGGGCGGTCGGCGGCAGGGGCGGAGGCCGGTTCGGTCATGCCCCCTTGTAGGCGGTCGCCCGGTCGGTTTCCACCGGGCGACCTGTCGTCTGTGCGGGCGTTCAGTTCAGCAGGGCGCCCTTGGGTGCGGCCTCCGGCGCCACCACCACGCCGCCGATGCGCAGGCCCTCGGGACCCGCCGTCACCGTCACGGTGTCGCCGTCCCGCACCGTCCCGCCGAGGATCATCTCGGCCAGCGGGTCCTGGACGTTCTTCTGGATCAC
>JBMOJG010000130.1:0-7477 GCA_049316925.1 Alsobacter sp.
CGCCACGTGGCCGACGAGGCCGACGGCGAGGCACGCGCCGTGTCGGGCGGCGTCCCGGGCTGAGCCGGGACAGCCGTCAGGCGACCTTGCGCGGCACCAGCCGCTCGGAGGCCAGCGCCTCCTTGACGCCGCTGCCACCGGCCTCGTGGTATTCGGCGTCCTCGTTGACCTCCCAGATGTCGTAGACGCGCTCGCCGGCGAGAATGTTCTTCACCGTCAGCATCGCCGTCATCATGGCGTGGTCCTGGTTGTTGTACTTGTGCATGCCGTTGCGGCCGACGAGATGCAGCGTCGGATAGGCGTGTTCGAGATCGGCCCGCACCATGGAGACGTGGTGCTTGTACTCGTCGTCATAGACCGGATAGGCCTTGGCCTGCCGCACGACGCAGGCGTCCACCACCTCATCCTCGGCAACCAGCCCGATCTTGGCGATCTCGCGCTTGGCGAGCGCCACCAGCTCCTCGTCGGGTGCCGACCAGACGCCATCGCCCTCGAAGCAGAAATATTCGAGCCCGAGGCAGGCGAGCTTGGGGTCCGGCACCATTTCGGGCGACCAGGACCGGAAGTTCTGGATGCGGCCGACCTTCACGGACGGGTCGTGGATGTAGATCCAGTTGTCCGGAAACAGGTCCTGCCGGGTGGTGATGAGCGCCACCGTCAGGAAGTCGCGGTACTTCAGCGAACGTGCCGAGAAGGTCGAGATCGGCGCTGGCTTGATGGCACCGGCAAGCTCGCGGACCGGCGCCGACGAGATCACGTGGCGGGCCTTGTAGGTCTCGGTCTGGCCGGCGCCGCACTGCACCGTCAACGTCCAGACGGCCGCCTTGCCATCCCACTGCATGCCGACGAGGCTGCGGTCCATCAGCACCCGGCCGCCCTGCTCGCACGTCTTGCGCGCCGCCGCGTCCCACATCATCCCCGGGCCCTTGCGCGGATACTCGAAGGACTCGATCAGCGTCTTGACGACCTCGCCTGACTTTTGCCGGCGCAGGCCGCGGAACGGCCGCATCAGCGCATTCATCACCGCGCCACCCAGCGACAGGCCCTTGATGCGCTGCGCCGCCCAGTCGGCCGAGATGTCGTCGCACGACATGCCCCACACCTTCTCGGTGTAGGTCTTGAAGAAGATCGAGAACAGCCGCTCGCCGAACTGGTTGCGCACCCACTGGTGGAATGTCCTGGGGTTCTCGACCGGGCGCAGCTTGGCCCAGCCATAGGACGCCATGCACAGAGCGCTCTCGAAGATGCCGAGATTGGTCAGTGCCTCGAACGCCTTCAGCGGGTAGGAGTAGAGCTTGCCCTTGTAGTAGATCCGCGAGATCCGCGGCCGCTGGATGAAGTCGTCCGGCAGCAGCTCCTTCCACAGGTCGACCACCTCCTTCGACTTCGAGAAGAAGCGATGGCCGCCGATGTCGAACAGGAAGCCCTTGTAGTCGACCGTCCGGCTGATGCCGCCGACCCGCTCGGGATCACGCTCCACCACGACGACGTCGAGCCCCTCCTTGGTGAGGAGATACGACGCGGTCAGGCCGGCCGGCCCGGCACCGATGACGAAAACGTCTGCAACCGCGCTCATGGGATCAATCCTGGGAAACAGCGACGCTGGCTGGCCGCAGGGCCGGCGCGAACGTCAGGAGATGGTGGCCGGTGAAGCCCACGACCGCGCCGATGCCGCAGCCGAACACGAAGCTGACGGCGCGGGGAATTTCCGGGAGGGCGTAGATCAGAACCAGGAAAACCGTGTAGCTCAGGCCCTGCGCGGTGAATGCGACGGCAGCGTAGAGGCTGCCTTCGATCGAGCTGCGGCGTCCGCTGCGCGCAAAGGTGAAACGGCGGTTGAGCAGCCACACCACCAGGGTGGCCAATCCTATCGACAGGGCGCGTGAGGCAGCGGGCACGAGGCCTGCGAGATCGAGCATCGCGAACGTTGAACTGTCGATGACGAAGCCGATGGCGCCGACACCAATGAACCGGCTGAACCTGCCGGCCAGCGCCGTCACCCCGTCAAACAGCGTGTTGGCCGCGCCACTTCGGACCGGTATGACCGCTTGTCCGGACCCGAGACCGATATTGCGCTGCGGCTGGTAATCCGGATGCATGAATCCGCCATGAAGGAAACAGGTGGTGTCTCAGGCGATGCCCGGACCCGAGCTTCCACATAGCCCGGCCGCTTATAAGGAACGGTAAACGCGAGGATTTGGCGAACGACGAGGTCATCTCGCCGGGTCATTTGTCGGCCGGAGCAGAACGCGCAACCGGATCTTAAGCGGACTGGTTTATGTGTCGCTCATCGGTGAGTGGAGTGAACACGATGAGCAGCGTTTGCGTGACGGGCGGTTCAGGCTTCCTTGGGTCGCTATTGATCGCCAGGCTGCTCAACGAAGGTCATGAAGTCACCAGCATCGATCTTCTGCCAAACAACCTGTCGCACCCGCGCCTGACAGCAATCGTCGGCGACATCCGGGACCGGGCGATGCTGGATGCGGCCTTTGCTGCCTCAAGGCCCGTAACCGTTTATCACTGTGCCGCACTGCTGGCGCATGGCTCTCTGAACGAGCGTGAGCTGTGGTCGAGCAATGTCGAGGGCACACGGACCCTGGCGGCCGCCATCGCCGCCGCCCGCATCCGCAGTGTCGTCTATACGTCGAGCAACTGCCTGTGGGGCCACGGCTTCGATCGGCCGGTGCGGGAGGATGACGCTCCGGCGCCGATCGAGATCTATGGCCACAGCAAGTGGGAAGGCGAGAAGATCCTGTTGGCCCATGCGGGCGATTTTGCCACGACGGTGATCCGCTGCCCGACGATCATGGACGAGGGCCGGCTGGGCCTTCTCAGCATCCTGTTCGAGTTCATCGCCGAGGGCCGGAGGGTCTGGGTGGTTGGTGATGGCGGTAACCGCTACCAGTTCATCGCGGCCTCGGACCTGATTGCCGCCATGCTGATGGCCGGCGAAACCGGTCACGCGGGGGTCTACGGCATCGGCTCGGATGACGTGAGCACGATGCGCGACACCTACGCCTATGTCATCGATCGTGCCGGCACAGGCGCACGGATCGCCAGTCTGCCCAAGGGTCCCACCATCCTGGGCATGCAGATCGCCCACCACCTGAAGATTTCTCCGCTTGGTCCGTATCACTACCGCATGATCGCTGCTGATTTCGTGTTCGACACCTCGGCGATCAAGCGATCGCTCGGATGGCGTCCGGCCCTGACGAACCAGCAGATGCTGTTTCGCGCCTACGACTATTACGCGAGAAACCGGGCGGAGATCGAAGGGCGCTCCGATGCCTCGGCACATCGCAAGTCGGCCGACATGGGTGTCATTCGCCTGCTGAAGTGGATCTCCTGATCAACCGAGGGTTCAACCGCCCGCAGCCGGCCCCAACCCCGGGTCGGTCGGCGGTCGCAGGCGGTCTGCATCCGGCGCCAGCTATCGGAATGGGGCCATGGCTAAGGGCGCGAACTGCAAATTAACGCCAGCCTGCTAGTGGGTTGGGGGAAAAGCCAAACCATCCGGGACGCCATGTCAGACACGACCCTCCGCCCCCCCGTCGGCCGCTCGAACGCGCGCTCCAGCAAAGCACCCTCGGCGTCGTCGTCGTCTGGCTGATCTTCGTCATGCTCAAGATGAACGGGCTGGCCGATATCGGTAGCGTGTTCGGCGACACCGATGACGCGATGCGGCTTTCGCAGATCCGCGACCTGCTCGCCGGACAGGGCTGGTACGACCTGCGTCACCACAGGCTTGACCCGCCGACGCCGGTGGTCATGCACTGGACCCGGCTCGTCGACCTTCCCGTCGCGGCGCTCATGCTGCTGTTTGGCACCGTGGTGCCGTTTGGCCTTGCCGAGAAGTTCGCGCTCATCCTGTGGCCGACGCTGCTCGTCCTGCCGCTGATGTTTGCGGCACAGTCCATCGCTTGCCGTCTCGCAAATCGCTATGCCGGCCTCGCCGCCGCGTTCCTGACAGCGACCTGCCTGGGCATGATCTGGCAGTACCGGCCGGGTCGCATCGATCATCACGGCCTGCAGATGCTGCTGACGCTCTGCATGATGGCGGGACTGTTCCGGGCGGATCGTACCGGCGCGGCGTGGGCGGGCGTGGCGGCGGCAGTGGCGCTGGGCGTTGGCATCGAAGCCGTGCCCTACATCGCCATTGTCGGCATGGGATACGCCGCACTCTGGCTTGCCGAGCGGGACCGCATCGGTGCCCTACAGGCGTTTGGTGCAACGCTGGCAGGCGTCTCGCTTCTGTGTGCGGGCCTGCTGATTGAGCCGAGCCGCTGGTTCGTTGGCGCCTGCGACGTGCTGTCCGCCAACTTCCTCGCGCTGACCGTGGTCGGCGGCGGCGGGGTGGCGCTCGCCGCATCGTCGCGCTGGGTCAACGCAGTGCCGGTCCGCAGAGCCGCCGCGCTGGCTGCCGTGGGAGCGTCTGCACTTGGCCTTTTTGTGCTGGCCGAGCCGGCTTGTTTGCGCGGTCCCAACCATTTCGATCCCCGTCTGTGGCCGATCTGGCAGGACCACATCAACGAAACCCAGTCACTCTTTAAGATGGCCCGCAACGATATCGCGCTGGCCCTGAGCTACGCTGCCGTGCCGATTGCCGGGCTGGTGGCCTGGGCGGTGTTGATGGCCGATCCCGTTACCCGCCGGTCGATGCCCGCCTGGGTCTTGCTCGCATCCTTCCTGCTGGCCTTTGCCATTGGCTGCACCCAGATCCGCGTCATCGTCTATGCCAACATGCTCGCCGTTCCGGCAATCGCTGCGGCGATTTCCCGGATTGCCGTGTCCAATGCGGCAAAGGGCGGATCGAAACTGGTCGTCGTTCTGGCCGGCATGCTGCTGACCAGCGGCTCGACAATGGCCGTGACCATCCACATGCTGTCGGAGAAGCAGGAGGAGGTCGCCGAGAAGCAGGTGACCGAGAAGCCGGCGGCGAGTGTCACCGTTTCCGAACGCGAACCCTGCATGACGCTGGGCAACTATGCGGCTTTTGCCGGCGCTCCAGCCGGCCTTGTCGCCGGGCTGATCGATCTTGGCCCGTTCCTGCTGCTGGCGACCCACCACACGGTCCTGAGCGCGCCCTATCACCGTTATGAGAGCGGCATCCTCACGGCTGACGCCATTATGCGCGCGCCGCCGGCGCAGGCGGAGGCCCTGGCCCGGAAGCGCGGCGTGAACTATGTCGCCTATTGCACCTCCTCGCCTGGCCTTCGGCTGTATCGCGAAACCGCCCAGGATGGTCTTGCCGTCCGGTTGCTGAACGGCGATGTTCCGGCATGGCTCGAAGCGCTTCCCGGCACCGGTCCGATTCGCGCATACAAGGTCCGCTTCGCCTCCTGATCCGGGCGGGCGCAGCGGTTCTTTGCGGCCTCATGGCGCTGCCGGCCGGCGCGGCGGAGGATCCGGTCGCCAAGGAAGCGTTCGGCGCCGCCCGTACCCCCGCGCCGCTCGAGGCGCGGGTCTTCGGCTCCTATGCGCGGGGCTGCCTCGCCGGCGGCGTGGCGCTGCCCGCCGACGGGCCGGCCTGGCAGGTGATGCGGCCCTCCCGGAACCGCGCCTGGGGCCACCCGGAACTGGTCGCGTTCCTGTCCGATTTTGCCCGCAAGGTGCCCGCCATCAATGGCTGGCCCGGATTGCTGGTCGGCGACATCGCCCAGCCGCGCGGCGGCCCGATGCTGACCGGTCACGCCTCCCACCAGGTCGGCCTCGATGCCGATGTGTGGCTGACGCCGATGCCGCGGCGGACCCTGACGACCGATGAGCGCGAGAATATTTCGGCCACCAACCTGGTCGCCGACGACTGGAACGACGTCAACCCGGCGGTCTGGACCGCCCAGCATCTGGCGCTGATCCGTGCCGCGGCCTCACAGCCCGGGGTCGAGCGGATCTTCGTCAACCCGGCGATCAAGAAAGCGCTGTGCCGCGAGGCGGGCGCCGACCGCGGCTGGCTGCGGCAGGTCCGGCCGATGTATGGTCATAACTACCACATGCATATCCGGCTCGCCTGCCCGGCCGGGAATATGGACTGCGCCCCCCAGGCGCGCACGTCACCCGGGGACGGCTGCGGCAAGGAACTGGACTGGTGGTTCACCGCCGAGGCGCGCACCCCCCGGAAGGGCGGCAAGTCGCCCCCGCCGATGCGGCTCTCCGCCCTGCCGTCTGGCTGCCGCATCGTCCTGCAGGCACGTTGACGGGGTACCTGCCGGACGATCAGCCCGCGAGCCCCGTCAATGCGGCTTGGTGTTGGCGGCGATCTTGTCCGTGTAGGCCAAGATTACACCCGATACCACGAACACCATATGGACGATCACGTACCACATCAGGTCCCGGTCCGAGATGTTCTTGATGTTCATGAAGGCTTTCAGCAGCTGGATGGCCGAGATGGCGACGATCGACGACAGCAGCTTCAGCTTCAGCCCGGTGAAGTCGATCTTCCCCATCCATTCGGGCCAGTCCTTGTGGTCGGCCTCGTCGATTTTCGAGACGAAATTCTCGTAGCCTGAGAACACCACGATCACGATCAGCGAGCCCGTGAAGGTCAGGTCGATCAGCGACAGGACCCCGAGGATCACCTCGGCCTCGGTGGCGTGGCCCACCAACCACACATAGTGCCAGAGCTCCTGCATGGTCTTCACCATCAGGACCACCAGCCCGATCACCAGCGCCACATAGAACGGCGCCAGCAGCCACCGGCTGGCGAACAGGAAGCGCTCGAGCGCCCGTTCGATCATCGACTTCCCCTCCCGGACCTCCGGCAGGGGATCGCCGGCAGGTCGTCCGTCTGTTGGCTGCATCAAGCGCCCTGCATCAGGCCCACCGGGCAGCTCACGCCCGTCCCGCCGAGGCCGCAATAGCCCCCCGGGTTCTTGGCCAGGTACTGCTGGTGATAGGCCTCGGCGAAGTAGAACGGGCCGGCAGGCGCAATTTCCGTCGTCACCGGACCGAAGCCGGCGGTCTGCAGCGCGCGACCATAGTCGCCCGCGGCGGCCTTCGCGGCCTCGAGCTGCGCGTCCGATGTGGCGTAGATCGCGGAGCGGTACTGGGTGCCGACGTCGTTGCCCTGCCGCATGCCCTGCGTCGGGTCATGGCTCTCGAAGAACACCCTCAGCAGCTCGGCATAGGTGACGACGGACGGATCGAACACCACCAGCACCGCCTCGGTGTGGCCGGTCATGCCCGAGCAGACCTCCTCGTAGGTCGGGTTGGGCGTCGTCCCGCCCGCATAGCCGACGGAAGTCACATGCACGCCCGGCACCTGCCAGAAGCGCCGCTCGGCGCCCCAGAAGCAGCCCAGTCCGAAGACCGCCGTCTCGTGGCCGGCCGGATACGGTCCCTTGAGCGCCTGGCCCGACACGTGATGGCGCTCGGCGGTGGCGATCGGCGCGGCGCGGCCGGGCAGGGCCTCGGCGGCGGCGGGAACGGACAGTCGCTTCCGGAACGAGAACATGGGGCAACTCCTGCGTATGAACTCATC
>JBMOJG010000131.1:0-7449 GCA_049316925.1 Alsobacter sp.
CGGCAATGTGGCACTGAGCGCCGCCGTCGACGGCGCCGCGCTCGTCGATGCCTATGCGTCCCTGGCCGCGAGCCCGGAGCTGCGACAGCGGATGGGCGCGGCCGGTGCCGCCCAGGCCCGCGAGCACTACGACTGGTCGGTGATCATCACGCGCTACGAGGCGCTCTGGGCAGAGCTGGCCGCGCGCCGGTCGGCGGCAGGAGCACGGGGAGCCCCTGCTGCGCCATCACCGATGCGCGATGATCCGTTTCGGCTGTTTGCCCACTACCCGTCCGTGGCCCTCGATGACGCGCACCTGGTCGAGATCGCCGTTGTGGACTGGGCGGCGCAGATTACCCGCCTGCTCGATCTGTCGATGATGCGCTACTGGCGGGTCCAGCGGCTGACACGGGAGGCCCTGCTGGCGTTGGCCGGGCGCATCGCCGAGGGTGGCCGGCTGTCGGTCGGCCAGCTCTGCGAGGGCCAGACCGGACTGCCCCGCGCGGTGACGCTGCGCGCCATCCTGTGGCTCTACAAGTTCGGCGTCGTTCGCCTGCATCCGGTTGCGATGGGCCCATGACCGCACCAACCCCACCGTCCAGCCACGCGACCGCCATCGCGCTCTACCGAGCGGGCCAGCTTGCGGATGCGTTGGTGGCCATGTCCAGAGCCGTGCAAGAGAGCCCGGCCGATCCCGGACGCTGGTGCGATTTCGGCGTGATGCTGAAGGCTGCCCGGCGCTTCCAGGAGGCTGTCAAAGCCTACGAAAAGGCGATTTCGCTGCGGCCCGACTTCGCCATCGCCTGGTACAATTGCGGCAACGCGGTGCGCGACGGCGGCAATCCCTCCGGCGCCATCGGCTGCTTTCGCAAGGCGCTGTCGATCGACGACACGCTCGCCGGGGCGTGGAACGCGCTCGGCCTGCTGCTGCAGCAGGTTCACCGCGACGCGGAGGAGGCCGAGGCGGCGTTGCGCCGGGCGCTGGCCCTTGAACCTGCACAGGAGGACGCGCTCGGCAATCTCGCGGTCCTGCTGGAGCGCGAGGGGCGGCGCGACGAGGCTGCGCCGGTCTGGAACGCCCTGATCGCCCGGCGCGACACGACGGGGACGAGGCTGCGCAGCCTGCTGACGCTGCCGCCGATCAACCGGTCGCGCGGTGCGATCCAGGAGGTGCGCGCGCAACTCAAGTCGCGCCTCGACGCGCTCGAGGCGGGGCCGGTCGCCATTGCGGATCCGTATGGCGAAGCGGAATTCACGACCTTCTACACGGCTTATCACGGCGTGTGTAACCGCGATCTCCACGCGCAAATTGCGCGGATCGTGACGCGCGCGTGCCCGTCACTCGCTGCCCGCGCACCGCATGTGGACGTCCCGCGGCGGACAGGCGAGCGCATCCGGGTGGGCTTCGTCTCTCGGTTCATGCACCGCCACAGCATTGGCCGGACCACCCGCGGCCTTGTTGACCGCCTCGACAAGACACGGTTCGAGACGGTGGTGCTGCCGATCGAGCCCCTGGTCGACGATGATATCGCGGCTGCCATCCGGTCGGCTGCGGACCGGACGGTGCCGCTGCCGCGCAATCTGGCGCGCGCCCGCGAGATCATCGCGGCACTCCAGCTCGACGTCCTGTTCTTTCAGGATATCGGCATGGAGGCGTTCACCTATTTCCTCGCCTTTGCGCGCCTGGCGCGGGTGCAGTGCGTGTCGTTCGGCCATCCGGACACGACAGGCATTCCGGCCATGGATTATTTCATCTCCAACAGCTTCTTCGAGCGCGGCGACGCGGCGTCGGACTACAGCGAGCGGTTGTTCCTGCTGAACGAGCTTGGCACGCTGGCCTATTACTACCGGCCGGTGGCGGTTCCCGGGGATCCGGCAGCCATGCGGGCGCTGTTTCCCGCCGGGGCGCGGATCTATCTGTGCCCGCAGACGCTGTTCAAGCTGCATCCCGATTTCGACGAGATCCTGCGCGCGATCCTGCGCAAGGATCCGCAGGCCCATATTGTCCTCATCGACCAGGGGCCGACGGTGTGGAGCGGACAGGTTCGCGAGCGGATCGTGGGCCAATACCCGCGCCTGGCATCGCGCCTGCATTTCATTCCACGCCAGCCGGGCGATGCGTTCCTGACCCTGCTGGCGGCTGCGGACGTGATCCTGGATCCGACCTTCTTCAACGGCATGAACACCTCGCTGCAGGCGTTCTCGGTCGGCGCTCCGGTGGTGACCCTGCCGACGCCGCTGCATCGCGGCCGGCATACGCACGGCATGTATCGGCGCATGGGGATCGACGCCTGCACGGCGCGTGACCCGGCCGACTATGTCCGGCGCGCCGTGGAGCTGGCGCGCAACCGCGACCAGCGGGAGGCGGTGTCGGCGCTGATCCGCGAGCGCAATGGCGTGCTTTATGAGGACCCGCGGGTCGTCTCGGAGTTCGCGCGCTTCTTCGAGGCCGCGGTCGCCGCGGCGGACTGAGCCTACTGGCGCAGCGCGTTGTCGCGCAGGCGACGCACCGGCTTGAGCAGCGTGTCCATGATGGAGTTGCGGCCGGTCATGATGTCGACTTCTGCAAGCATTCCCGGCACCACGGGCTTGTCGGGCCCGAAATCCGACGTGTTGGCCTCGAGGCGCACGCGGAAATAGGGCTGGCCGCGCTCGTCCTGCAGGGCGTCGGGCGACACGTCGGTGACCTTGCCCTTGAGGCCGCCATAGACCGAGTAGTCATAGGCGCTGATCTTGACGATCGCCGGCAGGCCCGGCCAGACCTCGGCGCGGTCGGTCGGCGACAGCTTCGCCTCCACGGCAATCGAGCTGTCGATCGGCACGATGACGGCGAGAGGCTCGCCCGACTTCACCACGCCGCCGACGGTCGAGACAAACAGCTTGTTGACGATCCCGCCGATCGGCGCGAGGACCTCCGAGCGGACCGAGCGGTCCTGCATCGCAAACACGGCCTCGTTCAGCTTGGCAAGCTGGAGCTCCGCCTCGGCCCGATCCTTCTCGGCGTCGGTGGAAAAGCGCAGCAGCGCCTCGGTCCGCCGGCGGGAGATCTCGCTCAGCGCCGACTCCGTCCGCGGGATCTCGTGCGAAAGGTCGGAGAGCTTGCTCTCGATCTGCTGAAGGTTGCGCTCATTGTCGAGCAGCTCGTTCGAGGATACGGCGCCCAGGGTCACCAGGCGGCGAAGGCTGGTGACGCGCTGCAGTACCAGTTCCCGCTCGCGGGTGGTGTTGCTCCAGCGCGACTTAAGCTCCGAGAATTCGAGCTCCTTCTGCCGGCGCTGGTCCTCGATGATCAGCAGTTGCTCCGAGAGGATCCGGCGACGGCTGTCGAACAGGGCCTGCTCGCGCTCGATCAGGCCGGGAATGTCGGTGCGCAGATCCTCGGGTGTCTGGAACACCTGTTCGATCTTTGCCTCCGCAGCGAGCCGGGCGATGCGGATCCGGCGAGCCTTGATCTCCAGCTTCGCCTGCAGCAGCTCGGCCCGCGAGAAGCTGTTCTCGATGCGCAGCACCGGGGTTCCCTTGGCGACGCGCTCGCCCTCGCGCACCAGAATCTCGGTGACGATGCCACCCTCGAAATGCTGCACCGTCTGGTTCTGCACCTGCGGGACAACCCGGCCGCCGCCGCGCGTGACCTTGTCCAGATAGGTGACGTTCGACCAGATCAGGAAGGCTCCCACCGATGTGGCGCAAACGGCGAGAAACAGTTCGTGGGCGCGGCCGGCGATCCTGTCGCACTGGCGCGGGTACGGCATCGCGAGGGCATCGCGGCCGAGGAGCAATTTCTGGGGCACTGCCGAACAACTCCGGGTTACTCGCGACCAGCCTAGGCCGGAACCTTTTACGAGCTGTTAAGCATCGCGGCCCACTACTGAGGTCCCAGTCCCGGTAGGTGCCAGAAGGCGCTGGAATCGTCCGTTCCCGGAAGCCACAACGCCATGTCCGGCCTCGGTCCCCTGCTCAAGGCAGCCCGCTCCAAGAAGCTGCCCATTCCCGGCGCCGCCGATCCGGCATCGCCGGCCGGGAAGCCGCAGGTGCCGCCGCTGCGCGGCGGCAACCTGCTCGCCGATATCAACACCATCGCGGAGACGTGGTTCAAGCGCCGCTGGTTCGACCCTGCCGGCGAAAAGCCGCGCGACCTGTCGACACCGGAAGAGCTTGTCGCAGCGGCGGGCGATCGCGGGATCGAGGTCCGCTACGAGCAGCGCAGCCTCGACTCGCTGTCGGCGCGCGATTTTCCCTGCGTCGTCCTCGAGCGCGACGGCACCAGCCGCATCATCACCGAGCGCCCTGCCAAGGACCGGTTCGTCTGCCGCACCGGCGGCCAGATCGAGACCCTGCCCCTGCGCCAGCTGAAGAAGGCGCATTCCGGGGTCGTGTTCTTCGTGTCGCCGAAGGCCGACCCCTCGGTGCACGATCCGGCGTCCCCTGCCGAAGAGGCGGAGGATCCGAAGGCCCGCGGCCTTTTCGGCACCGTGTGGGCGGAGCTGATGCTTCGCCACAAGCAGAAGCTGGTGCAGCTGTGCGTTGCGTCAGGGCTCAGCAACCTGTTCCTGATCGCCCTGCCGCTGTTCTCGATGGCGGTCTATGACCGGGTCATCCCGCATCTGGCCATGGAGACGCTTTGGGCGCTCGCCATCGGCGTCATGATCGCGCTGATCACCGACCTCGCCGTCCGCTACGTGCGCCTGAAGGTTTGCGACTCCATCGGTCTGAATACGAGCACGGCCATCCAGTCGCGGCTCTACAGCCGAATTCTGCACGTCCGCCTCGCCGAGGCGCCGTCGCTGGCCGGGGGCATCAACAACGGCCTGCGCGAGGTCGAGGCGCTGTGCCAGCTGATGCCGCTGCTGATTGTGTCGGTTCTGATCGACCTTCCAACCTTCGTGCTGTTCTGCGTGCTGCTGTTTGCGCTGTCGGGGCCGCTGGCGCTGGTGCCGCTCGTCGGTGTGGTGCTGATGCTGCTGTTCCACATGACGGACGTGAAGGGCGAACGCGTGCAGGCGGCTGCCCGCCTTTCCGCCACCCAGACCAACCTGCTGCTGGAAACGGTGAACGCGGTCGAAACTGTCAAGATCGCCCGGGCCGAGCGCCCTCTGCTGCGCCGCTGGGAACGGCTGGTGGATGCCTCGACCTATGTGGGTCATCTCAACCGCATCACCAGTGCGTTTTCAGGCCAGGCCTCGCTGACCGTCACGCAGACCGTCGTCGTGCTGGCGATGATCGTCGGCGTCTACGAAATTGGCGCGGGCGCCATGACGATTGGCGCGCTCTCGGCTTCCACGCTGCTGATCAGCCGCATGATGGCGCCGGTGAGCCAGCTGATCAGCCTGGCGCACCGTGCCCACATGATCAGCCAGTCAACGCGCACGATCGATCACATCCTGCGGATGGAGGTCGAGCGTGGCGGCGATCCAACGGCGGCCAACCGCAGTCTTGGTGGCGGACTGACCTTCATCGATGCTGGGTTCACCTATCCGGGCGAGAAGACCGCCTGCCTGTCGGGCATCTCACTCGCGATTGCGCCCGGAGAGCGGGTCGGGATCATCGGCCGGGTGGGCAGCGGCAAGAGCACGCTGCTGAAGCTGATCGTGCGGCTGCACGACGCCACGACGGGTGCCGTCCGCGTCGACGATCACGACATTCGCCAGATTGCACCGTCGGATCTGCGGCGCCACTTCGGCTTCATGCGGCAGGACGCGGTGCTGCTCGACGACACGCTGCGCAACGCCATCTGCCTGGGGCTCGAGGACGTTCCCGACGAGGTCTTCGAGAGTGCCGTGCGGATCTCCGGCGTCAAGGATTTCGCCGCCCGGCACCCGGAAGGCTACGGCATGCGCGTCGGCCCGCGTGGCGAACGCCTGTCGGGAGGCGAACGGCAGTCCGTGGCCCTTGCACGCACGCTGGTCGGCAGCCCCAGGTCACTCGTGCTCGATGAGCCGACCGCCGCCATGGACAACACGCTGGAGAACCGGATCGTGCGCGACCTGCGCGAGACGCTGGGCGACAGGACGCTGATCGTCGCGACGCATCGGGCCCCACTGCTGGGCCTGGTCGACCGCCTGATCTGGATCGAGAACGGCCGGATCGTCGCGGACGGACCGAAAGCCGAGGTGCTGGAGCGCCTTAACGGACGTGGTCCGTCCGTGCCGGTCGAGCGACGGGCCGAGAACCTCAAGACCTGAGGCCGACCGTTAACCTGACGTCCAGCATATCGTCGTTAACGTCGACGAGCGGACCGTCAGATTGCGAGACGGTGCGGCGGGGATCCCATGGCCGGCAGCAGTGAAGGCGAAGAGGAAAACTACTGGCCGGGGTTCGTCGACGCCCTGACCACCATGGTGATGGTGCTCACCTTCGTCATGATGGTGCTCGGCATCGTCGTGTTCACGCTGTCCCAGAACGTGTCCAAGAACTATATGGCGGCCATCGCGACGGCGGTGAATGTCGACGCCAACGCCGCGAAGCAGAATCTCACGCCAGAGCAGGTCAAGGCTGAGATCATCGAGGCGATCAAGCAGCTGCGCGAAAGGGCCGGGCAACCACCGCCGCCGCCGCCCACGCCAGCGCCGTCTCCCAAGCAGGAAGAGACGGAGATGGCGCTGCTGCAATCGATCCAGGAGAAGGAAAAGGCGCTGGCGCAGCTCAAGGAGGCGAAGATCGAGCTGCAGAAAGTCCAGCAGCAGATGCAGGACATCAAGAAAGAGATTGAAGAGGCTCGCAACACGCCGATCGTCGTCGACGACACCGTCGCGCAGAAGACCGTAACGCCGGCTCCCGAGAAGCGCATCGAGGCCAGCACCGACAGTTCGACCACGCCGGCGTCTGCTGGTGCCAAGGCGACTGCATCGGAAAAGGCGCTGTCCATCGCGTTCAAGGACCGTGCCGTCCTGCTGGATGACGACACACGCAAGGAGATCGAGTCCTTCGCGCAACGCACCAAGGCGGGCCGGTTCATCGTGCGCGGCAATGCCGGCGGCACCAGCGCGTCAATCACCGAGCTGCGCCGCACGGCCTACTACCGCGTCATGGTCGTCCGCAAACAGCTGATCGAAAGCGGCATACCGGCAGACCGGGTCACCGTCTTCGTCGACGATGTAGCGGACAGCTCGCGCAACAACGACGTATCCGTCTCGTCAACCAATTAGCAACCTTAACGACATTTTTACGCCTTTTCCGTCACTCTTCCCGAAGATCACATCGGCACTGCACGTGCCGGTCGAGGACCGCCGTCCATGGAAGGCATGAAAAAGCAGATCCGCAACCAGCTGTACCGCCTCATTGGCATTACAGCCATGCTGATTGGAATGATCGCCTGGCAGCGCCACTTCGTCGTCGAAGGCGTGCTGCACAACATCTATCTGAACGGCGCGATCGTTGGCGTGCTGATCCTGGGTCTGTATCTCTGCTTCAATGGTGTACGGAAGCTTGGCAACGAGGTCGTGGCGTTCAGCGCGCTGCAGGAGGTCTACC
>JBMOJG010000132.1:0-7418 GCA_049316925.1 Alsobacter sp.
AGATCGGGCAATCCAGCGGGTGGTTGATGAGCAGGAACTCCATCACCCCTTCGCGGGCCTTCTTGACCATCGGCGAGCGGGTCAGGATCACGGGCGGTTCGCCATTGGGACCCGGCCGGCAGTCGCGGACCGCCATGGCGCAGGATGCAGCCGGCTTGGGCGGACCGCCCTTCACCTCGACGAGGCACATGCGGCAGTTGCCGGCAATCGAGAGCCGCTCGTGAAAGCAGAAGCGCGGGATCTCCGCGCCGGCCGCCTCGCAGGCCTGCAGGAGCGTATATTCCGCAGGAACGTCCACCTCGATGCCGTCGACAATGAGCTTGGTCATCGGTGCTTTTCCTATTCCGCCGCCACGCGCACCGGCTCGGAATGCGGATTGGCCGCATACTGGTCGATGCGCGCCTCGATCTCGTGCCGGAAATGGGCAATCAGGCCCTGTACCGGCCAGGCCGCCGCGTCGCCCAGCGCGCAGATCGTGTGCCCCTCAACCTGCTTCGTCACCTCGAGCAGCATGTCGATCTCGCGCTTCTGGGCGCGGCCGTCGGCCATGCGGGTCAAGACGCGCCACATCCAGCCGGTGCCCTCGCGGCAGGGCGTGCACTGGCCGCAGCTCTCATGCTTGTAGAAATAGCTGATGCGCGCAATCGCCCGGACGATGTCGGTCGACTTGTCCATCACGATCACCGCCGCGGTGCCGAGACCGGAGCGCAGCTTCGACAGGCTGTCGAAGTCCATCGGCGTGTCGATGATCTGCTCGGCCGGGACCATGCGGACCGACGACCCGCCCGGGATCACGGCCTTCAGATTGTCCCATCCGCCGCGAATCCCGCCGCAATGGCGATCGATCAGCTCGCGGAACGTCAGGCCCATGGCCTCCTCGACATTGCACGGCTTGTTGACGTGCCCCGAGACGCAGAACAGTTTGGTTCCGACATTGTTGGGCCGGCCGATGCCGGCAAACCAGGCTGCACCACGGCGCAGGATCGTGCCGGCTACGGCAATCGACTCGACATTGTTGACAGTCGTCGGGCAGCCATAGAGGCCCATATTGGCCGGGAATGGCGGCTTGAGCCGCGGCATGCCCTTCTTGCCCTCGAGGCTCTCGAGAAGGGCCGTCTCCTCGCCGCAGATATAGGCGCCTGCGCCGTGCGCAAGGTGGATGTCGAACGGCCAGCCGTGGACATTGTCCTTGCCGACAAGCCGGGCCTCGTAGGCCTCGTCAATCGCCGCCTGCAAGGCCTCGCGCTCTGCGATGTATTCCCCGCGGATGTAGATGTAGCAGGCGTGCGCGCCCATTGCGAAGGAGGCGATCAGGCAGCCCTCGACCAGCAGATGCGGGTCGTGGCGCATGATCTCGCGGTCCTTGCAGGTGCCGGGCTCCGACTCGTCGGCATTGACGACGAGGTAGTGCGGCCGCCCGTCCGGCTGCTTCGGCATGAACGACCATTTCAGCCCGGTCGGGAAGCCGGCGCCGCCACGGCCACGCAGACCGGACTTCTTCATCTCGTCGACAACCCAGTCGCGCCCCTTGTCCAGCAGGATCTTGGTGCCGTCCCAGGCGCCGCGCATCTGAGCGGCCTTAAGCCCCGGCGCGTGGAAGCCGTAGAGGTTGGTGAAGATGCGGTCGCGGTCAGCAAGCATGTCCACTCATCCCTTCGGCTTGTCGCCGATGTCATTTTCAGGGCGCCAGCCGGAGGCGAGCTTCACGGCCTGCTCGATCCACTTGTCGCGGACGGCGCGGCCCTTGAACGTGCCGAGATTCTGGTCAACCCAGCGCAGGTTCATGTCGGTCCAGGACGCGATCTGGCGGAAATGCCAGACGCCCATCTTGTTCATCATGACAGCCAGCTTCGGACCGACACCCCAGATCAGCTCGAGGTTGTCGCCCTTGCCGCCTTCGGGCGCCGCCAGAAGGGCCGGCTTGAATTCGTCGGACACCGCCAGCGCCTTGCCGGCGGCCGCGACATCGGCCTCACTCGGCGGCGGCTCGTCGGCCGGGACAACCGCAGCGGACGCATTGCTGGCAGAAATGACCTGCGTGCCCGCTGTCGCCGTCACGGGCTTGCTGCCAGTTACACCATCCGCCTGGACGGCTGCCGGCACACCTGCACTTGCAGCCGCCGGAGCGGACGTCTTCGCGCTGTCCGCAGACGACACCGGGGGCTTGGTCGCAGCGACGGGCTCGGCGGACTTGCCGGTTGCCGCTTCGGGGCGCGGATCCGAAGGCCTGGCCGATGGATGCACCGCGGCAGGAGCCGCCGCGGGCTGAGCTGCCGCAACCGGAGCTGCCGCAGCAGCACGCTCCGCGGCTTCCTTGGCAGCCTTCTCGGCCGCGGTGCGCTCAGCGGCTTCGCGCGCCTTGATCTCCTCCTCGGCGAAGCGCTGCTTCCAGGCCCCGACGACGGAGCCGTCGAACAGGGCCGGATCGGTCAGTGTCAGCGGGCCGTCCTTGGGCTCTGAGGTCTGGCGACCGTTCTGCGGGCCACGCTTCACCGGCCGGCCGGCCGCGAGGTCATCCAGCAGCCGGTTGAAGGTCTCGGGTGTCAGATCCTCGTAATAGTCGTTGTTAATCTGCACCATGGGTGCATTGCAGCACGAGCCCAGGCACTCGACCTCGAGCCACGAGAATAGGCCGTCCGGCGTCACGTGGCGCTGCTGGCCGATGCGCTCCTCGCACACCTTGACGATGTCGCCGGCACCGTTGAGGCGGCAGGGCGTGGTGCCGCAGAGCTGGATGAACCAGCGGCCGACGGGCTCCAGGTTGAACATCGTGTAGAAGGTCGCGACCTCCAGCACGCGGATGCGCGGCATTGCCAGCATGTCGGCAACATATTCGATCGCCGGCTTCGGCAGCCAGTAGGCGTGCTGCTCCTGCGCGCGCCACAGCAGCGGTATCACGGCCGAGGCCTGCCGCCCCTCCGGGAACTTCGCGATCTGGGTCTTGGCCCAGGCGAGGTTGTCCGGCGTGAAGGCGAAGCTCGCGGGCTGCTCGGCAGCCAGGCGTCTCACTGACATGGGGACCTCACTTGCGCCCGGCGGCGTGCCAGCGGCCCGTCACCGGTCCACCTCGCCGAACACGATGTCGAGCGAGCCCAGGATGGCCGAGACGTCGGCCAGCATGTGGCCGCGGTTCATGAAGTCCATGGCCTGCAGGTGGGCAAAGCCTGGCGCCCGGATCTTGCAGCGATACGGCTTGTTGGTGCCGTCCGAGACGAGGTAGACGCCAAACTCGCCCTTGGGTGCCTCGACCGCGGCATAGACCTCGCCCTCGGGCACACGGAACCCCTCGGTGTAGAGCTTGAAATGATGGATCAGCGCTTCCATCGAGCGCTTCATCTCGCCGCGCTTCGGCGGCGCTACCTTTCCGTCCAGCGTCGTCACAGGCCCTTGCCCGTCCGGCGCGAGCAGCTTGGCGCAGCACTGGCGCATGATACGGACCGACTGGCGCATTTCCTCCATGCGGATGAGCTGGCGGTCGTAATTGTCGCCGTTCTTGCCGACCGGAATGTCGAAATCCATTTCCTCGTAGCACTCGTAGGGCTGTGCCTTGCGCAGGTCCCACGGCGCGCCAGAGCCACGCACCATGACGCCCGAGAACCCCCAGGCCCAGCATTCGTCCAGCGACACGACACCGATGTCGACATTGCGCTGCTTGAAAATCCGGTTGCCCATGACGAGCCTGTCGAGATCGTCGAGCACCTTGAGGAACGGATCGCAGAAGGCATCGATCTGGTCGACGAGGCTGGCGGTGATGTCCTGGTGAACGCCGCCGGGTCGGAAATAGGCTGCATGCATCCGCGAGCCGGACGCCTGCTCGTAGAAGATCATCAGCTTCTCGCGCTCCTCGAATCCCCACAGCGGCGGGGTGAGCGCGCCGACGTCCATCGCCTGGGTGGTGACGTTGAGCAGATGCGACAGCAGGCGACCAATCTCGGAGAAGAGGACGCGGATCAATTGCGCCCGGCGCGGCACGGCAATGCCGAGGAGCTTCTCCACCGCCAGGCAGTAGGCATGCTCCTGATTCATCGGCGCGACATAGTCGAGCCGGTCGAAATAGGGCAGCGCCTGCAGGTATGTCTTGGCCTCGATCAGCTTTTCCGTACCCCGGTGAAGCAGGCCGATATGAGGATCGACACGCGTGACGACCTCGCCATCAAGCTCGAGCACGAGGCGCAGCACGCCATGCGCCGCCGGATGCTGCGGTCCGAAGTTGATCGAGAAGTTGCGGATGGTCTGTTCGGTCATGCGGGGACCTCAGGCCTGCTTCGCCTTCTCGTCGCCAGGCAGCACATAGTCGGTGCCCTCCCATGGCGACAGGAAGTCGAACTGGCGGAACTCCTGGGAGAGGCGGACGGGGTCATAGACGACGCGCTTCTGCTCATCGTCCCAGCGGACCTCGACGAAGCCGGTCAGTGGGAAGTCCTTCCGTAGCGGATGTCCCTCGAAACCATAGTCCGTCAGGATGCGGCGCAGATCCGGATGACCGGAAAACAGGATCCCGTAGAGATCGTAGGCCTCCCGCTCGAACCAGTTGGCCGCCGGAAACACATCGGCGGTCGAGGGAACCGGAGTGGTCTCATCAGCCTGGACCTTGATGCGGACGCGACGGTTGTACTTCGGCGAGAGCAGGTGCCAGACGACATCGAACCGCTTTTCGCGGCCCGGATAGTCGACACCGCACAGATCGACGAAGTTGACGAAGCGCAGCGCGGTGTTGTCGCGCAGATGCGTGAGGACCTCGACGATCCGGCCCGCTTCCGCGGTCAGCGTCAGCTCGTCGTGCGCTACCGTATAGCCCGAGACGGCTCCCGGCAGGGCCTTCAGAATGGTCTCGCCGAGGTCGTTCAACGTCGCGTCCATGGACCATTGTCCTGGGTCGAAGCGCGGCTGGCGCGCAGGGAAACCGGATCGGCGGAGACTGAGCCCCGCGTCAACGCTCGATCGTGCCCGTCCGGCGGATCTTGCGCTGCAGCAAAAGCACGCCATACAGCAGCGCCTCGGCGGTCGGCGGACAGCCCGGAACATACACGTCGATCGGGACGATCCGGTCGCAGCCGCGCACCACCGCATACGAATAGTGGTAGTAGCCGCCACCGTTGGCGCAGGATCCCATCGAGATCACGTAGCGGGGCTCGGGCATCTGGTCGTAGACCTTGCGCAGCGCCGGGGCCATCTTGTTGGTCAGCGTGCCGGCGACGATCATCACGTCCGACTGGCGCGGCGAGGCGCGCGGCGCAAAGCCAAAGCGCTCGGCATCGTAGCGCGGCATCGACATCTGCATCATCTCGACGGCGCAGCAAGCGAGACCGAATGTCATCCACATCAGCGAGCCGGTCCGGGCCCACTGGATCAGGTCGTCGGTCGACGTGACGAGGAAGCCCTTGTCAGCCAACTCGGCGTTGACGTCCGAGAAGAACGGGTCATCCGCCCCGGCCGGCTTACCCGTTGCCGGATCGATGAGACCGCGCGGCGCAGGCGCAACCAATGTTCCGGTGGAATCCGCGGTCAATCCCATTCAAGGGCTCCCTTCTTCCACTCGTAGACAAAGCCAATCGTGAGCACGCCGAGAAAGATCATCATCGACCAAAACCCGAACAGACCGGCTTCCTTGAAGGCAACTGCCCACGGAAAGAGGAAAGCGACTTCGAGGTCAAAGATGATAAACAAAATCGACACAAGATAAAAGCGAATGTCGAACTTCATGCGGGCGTCGTCGAAGGCGTTGAACCCGCATTCGTAGGCCGACAACTTCTCGGCGTCCGGCTGCGAATAGGCGACCACGAAGGGCGCCACCAGCAACGCGACGCCAATCACGAGGGCGACGCCGATGAAGATCACGAGCGGAAGATAAGCGACGAGCAGGTCGGGCATGTGCCAATCCGATCGAGGAACCCTCGTGAAGCACGGGCGGGCTGCCGGTCAGCGGCTCGTTGTCGTCGGATGACCGTCATCCGCGGGCAAAACCGCCGCGCACGAACCGCCTCGACCACCCCCATGCGTCGGGGCGAGGCTTATCGCAGCGCAACCAGCGACGCAAGGCGCAAGGGCGTCGCAACACCTTTGCAGAAAGTCGGTCCTGGCGGGATAATCGTCCGTGTCCGTCTCGACCGCAGCGTGCAGGCTTGCATAATGGGCGGACAGGGAGCGAAAAAATGGCAAACAGCATCGATCTGTCCGGCCGCATGGCCGTCGTCACCGGCGCAGCGCAGGGCATCGGCCTGGCTGTGGCGACCCGCCTGGCCGCATCGGGCGCCCGATTGGCGCTGTGGGACCGCGACGCCGACCTGCTTGCGCAAGCGGCTGCATCCGTCGGCGGCAACGCCGTCACGGTGGCTTTCGAGCAAGATGATCCCGACTCGGTTTCCAAGGCTGCTGCATGCACCGCAGAGGCCCTCGGCCGGATCGACATCCTGGTCAACAATGCGGGGATTGCCGGGGCGACAATGCCGGTCGCGAGCTACCCGATCGACGAGTGGCGAAGGATCGTCGATATCGACCTCAACGGCGTCTTTTACTGCTGCAAGGCTGTCGTGCCCGGCATGGTGGAGCGCGGCTACGGCCGCATCGTCAATGTCGCGTCGATCGCCGGCAAGGAGGGGAACCCCAATGCGGCCGCGTACTCGGCGGCAAAGGCGGGCGTGATTGCCCTCACCAAGTCGCTCGGCAAGGAACTGGCCGGACAGGACATTGCGGTCAACTGCGTCACGCCTGCGGCTGCAAAGACTCGCATCTTCGACCAGATGGCGCAGCAGCATATCGACTACATGCTGTCCAAGATTCCGCGTGGGAGGTTCCTGATGGTCGATGAGGCCGCCGCGATGATCGCCTGGCTTTGCTCGGCCGAAAACTCGTTCACGACAGGCGCGGTCTTCGATCTCTCGGGAGGACGGGCGACCTACTAAAGTGGGCTTCCACCTGATTGCATAAGGTCGTCCTCTCCGGATCTTTGTTTTTGCGTCATTTTTGTGCGCCGAAAGGTGTCCTCTTGGCGCCATGATGTTCTGGGCATCAGCCAACCACCTTGGTGGCCTTCCACGGATTGATCTCTGGCGTCGACGAGAACGGCTTGTCGGCCCGCGGTTCAACTGCTTCGATCGTCGGGATGAAGTCGGCGATACGCTGCCAGAGTGCCTTGGGCGAGAACGGCTTGCGCAGGATGTGCCGGACATTGCTTTCCGCAGCGATGTCGACCAGCTTTCGGGTCGGCGTCGCCGACATGATGATCACGGGCACGCATGTTTCGGTCGAACGGCTGGGATCGCGAAGGAGCCCGAGAATCTGTGCCGCGGAAATGCCGGAGACCTCCCAATCCAGGAGGATCAGGGACGGTTTGAACTGGGTCAGCCGGTTCAGGGCGTCGGTGCCGTCCTCCGCCTCGATCACATGGCGAAGACCGGACTGCTCCAGCATGCCGCGGA
>JBMOJG010000133.1:0-7399 GCA_049316925.1 Alsobacter sp.
GGCGGTTTTGATGGGCGGGCCGTCGGCCGAGCGGGAGGTGTCGCTGCGCTCCGGCGAGGCCTGCGCAAAGGCCCTGGAGGCCATGGATTTCCGCGTGACCCGCATCGATGCGGGGCGTGACCTCGCGGCGGTGCTGGCGTCGACGCAACCGGACGTGGTGCTCAACTCGCTGCACGGCCGCTTCGGTGAGGACGGCACCGTGCAGGGCATCCTTGAGATCATGCGGATTCCCTACAGCCATTCCGGCGTGCTGGCCTCGGCGCTGGCGATGCAGAAGGACATGGCCAAGGTGGTGATGGCGGCGGCCGGCGTGCCGGTGCCGCATGGCCTCACCGTGCATCGCCGCGAGGCGGCGCAGCGCCACGTGATGGCACCGCCTTACGTGGTGAAGCCCGTCGCCGAGGGATCGTCGGTCGGCATCATCATTGTGCGCGAGGACCGCAGCCATCCGCCGCAGGAGCTGGCGCGTGAGGACTGGGCCTTCGGCGACATGATGCTGGTCGAGACCTATGTGGCCGGACGCGAGCTCACCTGCGCGGTCATGGGCGACCGTGCGCTTGGCGTCATCGACATTAGGCCGGCCACCGGGCTGTTCTACGATTACGACGCCAAGTACGCGCAAGGCGGGTCCGTGCACGTCCTGCCCGCGGAAATTTCACCGAATATTTACCATCAGGTTCAACAGTTGGCGTTAACGGCGCATCAAGCTCTTGGCTGCCGGGGCGTGAGCAGGGCTGACTTTCGATACGACGACACGCCGGGGGGCACCGGCGCGCTGGTCTGTCTCGAAGTCAACACCCAGCCCGGCCTGACCGAGACTTCGCTTGTGCCGGAATTGGCCGCCCATGCGGGCCTAACGTTCGGTGAGTTGGTACGATGGATGGTGGAGGACGCCTCCTGCGATCGGTGAGCAACGCGCTCGTGTCCCCGGTGACGGCCCGCGCTGCCTTCGCCGGGCGCGCCGCGTCCGCGGCGCCGTCGCGCATGCTCGCCCCGTCGGCGTCCCGCGCCCTTGCGCGCGGGCGGCCGGTGATTCGCGCCTCCGAGCGGGTTCATCGCCGTCTGCCGGCCTTCGCCGGAACGGTGATGCTGGTGCTGCTGTTCAGCGGCGTCGGCCTCTACGGCGCCTTTCGCGGCGGGCACTACGCCGATTTCGTCGCCTTCCACGGTGAGCCGCTGGACGTGGCGGCGCGAACGCTGGGATTTGGCATTGAAAGCGTCACGATCGCGGGGATCGCCGAACTCGACCAGACCGAGGTCCTGCAGGTGGCGGGCGTCGATTCGCGCGGTTCCCTGCCATTCTTCGATGCTGCCCGTGCCCGCGACAGGCTGATGGCCATGCCGCTGGTGCGCGAGGCAACGGTCCGCAAGCTCTATCCGGGTGCGCTGGCGTTCACGCTGGCCGAGCGCGAACCCTTCGCGCTGTGGCAGAACCACGGCGAGGTCTCGGTCGTGGCTGCCGACGGCACGGTGATCGACAGCCTCAACGATCCGCGCTTCAACCGGTTGCCGCTGGTGGTGGGAGAGGGCGCCAACACCCGCGCCACCCTGTTTTCGCGGCTGATGGATGCCCATCCCGACCTGAAGCCCCTTGTGCGCGCCGGCGTGCTGGTCGGCGAGCGGCGCTGGACGCTGAAGCTCGCCAACGGCGTCGATGTGCGCCTGCCCGAGACCGATGCCGGAGCCGCCATGACCCGCCTGTCGGCGCTGATCCGCGACCAGAAAATTCTCGACAAGGACGTCCTCTCCGTCGACCTGCGGCAACCCGACAGGGTTGTGCTGCGCCTGTCCGAGGAGGCTGTCGCGGCGCGCGCCGAGATGCTCAAGGCGAGACCCAAACTCGGCAAGGGGAGCCCTGTATGAAACACGGCCGCCCGAGCCTCACGCCCCGGCTGAAGCCGCTGTCGCCGCGCAAGAGCGCGGTGATGTCGGTCCTCGATATCGGCACCACCAAGGTGGTGTGCCTCGTTGCCCGGCTCGACCCTGTCGCGGAGAGCGACCTGCTGCGCGGACGCACGCATCGTGCCCGGATCATCGGCATCGGCCATCAGCGTGCGCGTGGCCTCAAGGGCGGCGCGATCGTCGACCTGGAGGCCGCCGAGCAGGCGATCCGCCTCGCGGTGGACGCTGCCGAGCGCATGGCCAAGGTCGAGATCCGCGCCGCGATCGTGACGATGACGGGCGGCCGACTCGGCTCCGAGAGCTACCATGCCGATATCGCCCTGCGCGGCCAGGGCGTCGGCGACAGCGACGTGCATCGGGTGCTCGAGGCGGCCAGCGCCACGGGGGCGCGTCCCGGTCGCACCGTGCTGCACTCGCTGCCCACCGGCTTCGCGCTTGATGCGACGCGCGGCATCCAGGATCCGCACGGCATGATCGGCGAGAAGCTCGGCGTCGACATGCATGTCGTGTGCTGCGACCAGAATGCCGTGCGCAACCTGATGCTGGCGGTCGAGCGCTGCCATCTCGACGTCGAAGCGGTGGTGGCCACGCCCTACGCCTCGGGCCTTGCCACGCTGGTGGAAGACGAAGCCGAGATGGGCGTGGTCGTCGTCGACTGCGGCGGCGGCACCACCAGCATCGGCGTGTTCTCGGGTGGCCACCTGGTGCACACCGACGCGCTGGCGGTGGGCGGCAACCACATCACCATGGACATCGCCCGCGGCCTGTCGACCAGCGTCGCCCATGCGGAGCGCCTGAAGACGCTGTATGGCTCGACCATCGCCACGGCATCGGACGAGCGCGAGACGATCGCGGTCGCGTCCGTCGACGAGGATGACCGCGACGCGGTCAACCATGTGCCGAAGTCGCATCTCGTGCGCATCATCCGGCCGCGGGTCGAGGAGATCCTCGAGCTCGTGCGCGACCGGCTGCGCAACGCCGGCTACGGCACAGAGGCTGGGCGGCGGATCGTGCTGACCGGGGGCGGTGCCCAGCTCACCGGCCTGCCCGAGCTCGCCCGCACGCTGCTCGCCAAGCAGGTCCGCATCGGCCGACCGCTTGGCGTCCAGGGCCTGCCCGAGGCGGCCAAGGGACCCTCCTTCGCGGCACCGGTGGGCCTGCTGGTCTACCCCCAGGTTGCGGGGCTGGAGCATTTCGTGCCGAGACCGTCGGCGTCGTTCCTGGGAACGGGAACGGACGGGTACCTGTCGCGGATGGGACGATGGATCAAGGACAGTTTCTGACGAAGGACGAGGGATGGCGGCGCGGCGGCCGTCATCCCATCACCGGCAACACGGCGTCTCCGGGCGCCACCAGCAAGAGGCCTGCATCATGACACTGAACCTGAAAGTTCCGGACATCCGGGAGCTCAAGCCGCGGATCACCGTGTTCGGTGTGGGCGGGGCCGGCGGCAACGCAGTGAACAACATGATCGAACTCGGCCTGCAGGGTTGCGAGTTCGTCGTCGGCAACACCGACGCCCAGGCGCTCACCATGTCGAAGGCCGACCGGGTGATCCAGATGGGCATCCAGGTGACCGAGGGTCTCGGCGCCGGCTCGCAGCCGGAGGTTGGCCGTGCGGCCGCCGAGGAGGTCATCGACGAGATCCGCGACCAGCTGTCGGGCGCCCACATGGTGTTCGTGACCGCCGGCATGGGTGGCGGCACCGGCACCGGGGCGGCCCCGGTGGTCGCCCGCGCCGCCCGCGACATGGGCATCCTGACGGTGGGTGTCGTCACCAAGCCGTTCCAGTTCGAGGGTGTGCGCCGCATGCGGCTCGCCGATTCGGGCATTGGCGAGCTGCAGAAGGCGGTCGACACGCTGATCGTCATTCCCAACCAGAACCTGTTCCGGGTGGCGAACGAGCAGACGACCTTCGCCGACGCCTTCGCGATGGCCGACCGGGTGCTCTACTCGGGCGTCGCCTGCATCACCGACCTGATGGTGAAGGAAGGCCTGATCAACCTGGACTTCGCCGACGTCCGCGCGGTGATGCGCGAAATGGGCAAGGCGATGATGGGCACCGGCGAGGCCACCGGCGACAAGCGCGCTCTGCGCGCCGCCGAGGCGGCCATTGCCAATCCGCTGCTCGACGATGTCTGCATGAAGGGTGCGCGCGGGCTGCTGATCTCGATCACCGGCGGCTCGGACCTGACCCTCTACGAGGTCGACGAGGCGGCCACCCGCATCCGCGAGGAGGTCGACCAGGACGCCAACGTGATCTTCGGCGCCACGCGCGACGATTCGCTGGAAGGAATCGTGCGGGCGTCGGTGGTGGCCACCGGCATCGAGAGCGAAATCGTGCGCGAGGCTGCTCCGCTGGAAACACGGGTTGCGGACGCGGCCGAGAAGGTGCGGGCCGACATTCGCCAGCGCCAGGAAGTGCTCGCCCAGCGGACCGCCGCGGCTGCCGCCCGCATCGAGACGCTCGTCGAGACGGGGGCCTACCAGCCCGAAACCACGCCGGCCCCCGCGCCCGTCGTGCACAACGAGGTCCATATCCGTCCGGCGCCGGCCAAGCCGGCCTATGAGCCGATGGTGGAGGCGCCGCGCGCCCCGGCCGCCGAGTCCCTGCCGCCGGCCGTGTTCATTCCGCCGCGGGCCGAGGAGATCATCCGTCCGACGCGGATGCCGCGCATCGACGAGCTGCCGGTGCCCGGACAGCGCATGGTCGAAGCCAGCCGCGGCGGCGCCCCGGCGCAGCCCGCAGCTCCGGTCGAGAAGAAGCGCGTGACCCTGATGGAGCGTCTCGCGGCAGCCGGCTTCGGCGCCCGCAAGGCGGAGGCCGAACTGCCGCTGACCCGGCCGGCCGCGGCCCAGCCGGCCCCTGTCCAGCCTGCGCCGGTGGCGCGTCCCTCGCATGTGCATGACGAGTATGGTCGGCGTAGCGCCGCCCCTCAGCGCCCGAATCAGCCCGCCCTGGACGTGCATGGCCGCCCGGCGAATCAACGCAGCTTCGAGGACGACCAGCTGGAGATTCCGGCCTTCCTGCGGCGACAGTCGAACTGATCTGCGGCGCCAAGCAGGCCAAGCCCATGAAGCCCGGCTCCGCAAGGACCGGGCTTCATCCTTTTGAAACCATTCGCGTTTTCTAATCGTTAAGGTTGCGTGAGGCGCTCCGAACACATGTAACAAATGGAAAGAAACCGTGATTTGGACGGCCGTTGTCCCGAGGCTATGTTCCGAACTCGCGAGACGGGGACGGCCTTTGCTCGACCCGATAACAACAGCCTCAGAATTCTCGTCAGGGGCGCGTCAGACAGAGCACGACAGCCGATCGCCGCGGGACAGCCCCGATGGTGGCCGGTCACAGTGTGGAATGGGATGATGGCAGGTCAAAAGCAGACAACGCTGCGCAATCGCGCAGTCCTCTCGGGGATCGGGGTGCATTCGGGATCGCCGGTGCGCATCGTTCTCCACCCCGCCGACACCGACACCGGAATTGTCTTCCTCCGTACCGGACTGGCCAATGGCCATGAGCGCCTCGTCGAGGCCCGGCACGACAAGGTGGCAGCGACAGAGCTGTGCACCATCATTGGCGACCCCTCGACCGGAGCGGTCGCCACCATCGAGCACCTTCTGGCGGCTCTCTCGGGTCTGGGCGTCGACAATGCCCTGATCGAGATCGACGGACCCGAAGTGCCGATCATGGACGGCAGCGCAGCGCCATTCGTCGAGGCCGTCGACCAGGCCGGGATCGTGCGCCAGTCCGCCGCCCGCCGCTACGTCAAGGTCCTCAAGCCGGTTCGCGTCGAGAACGGCCGCGCCTTTGCCGAGCTCCGGCCGTTCCCGCGCGGGTTCCGGCTGGAGGTCGAGATTGACTTCCCCACACCGCTCATCGGCCGGCAGAAGCGGGTCTTCGATCTCGATCCCACGAGCTTCCGCCGCGAGGTCTCGCGCGCCCGCACGTTCGGGTTCATGAAGGACGTCGAGCGGCTGTGGAAGGCGGGCTTTGCCCTCGGCGCATCGCTCGACAATACGGTGGCGCTGGGCGACGACGCGGTGATCAACCCCGAGGGTCTGCGCTATCCCGACGAGTTCGTGCGGCACAAGACGCTCGATGCGGTCGGTGACCTTGCCCTGTCGGGTGCGCCGCTGCTTGGCCACTACCGCTCGTTCTGCGGCGGCCACAAGATGAATGTGGCGGTGCTGCAGGCGCTGTTTGCCGACCGGACCGCCTACGCGATCGTCGACGCGCCCCGGCGCGAGCCGGCCGCCGATACGGCTGCCACTCGCCCGGCCTTCGCCTTCGCGCCCGAACGGCACTGACGCGGGGCGGCTGCGTTCAAGCCGCCCTCAAGGTGCCGTATTTGCCACCCAAACGCTGGATGGTGGCGCGTCGTGCCCTTCGGGTAGCGGTGGGGAGCGCCTTGCGCTAAGACCAACCGCGTCGCAGGCCCTGAAAGGGGCCCTGCCATCCAGCGAGGGCCTTCGTTTCATGCGTCTCGACATCCGTTCGGCCTCGGCCTGGAACCGCCGGATCGCGAAGGCCGCCATCGTCATGGTGCTGGCTGCGCCGATTGCCGCCTGCGACACGATCGGCGATCTCAATCCGTTCGACAAGCAGGAGGCCTACAAGCCGGAGATCACCCCGTCGGTGCCGGCGGAGCAGCTCTACAACGAGGGCCTTGGTCTCCTGCAAAAAAATGACTTCACCGATGCGGCGAAGAAGTTCTCCGACCTGGACAAGCAGTACCCGTTCTCGGTTTGGTCGAAGAAGGCGCTGATCCTGCAGACCTATGCTTACTACACTGCCCGCAATTACGAAGAGGCGGTGACAGCCGGGCGACGCTACCTGACCCTGCATCCGGCCTCGCCGGACGCAGCCTATGCGGCCTATATGGTCGGCATGTCCTACTACAATCAGATCCCCGACGTGACGCGTGACCAGGAGCGCACCGAGAAGGCGCTGCTGACGCTGCAGGAGGTCGTGCAGCGCTGGCCGAACTCGGAATACGCCACCGACGCCAAGTACAAGATCCAGGTCGCCAAGGACCAGATCGCCGGTCGCGAGATGGTGGTCGGCCGCTATTATCTGGAGCGGCGGAACTATACCGCAGCGATCAACCGGTTCCGGCTGGTGGTGAGCTCCTACCAGTCGACCAACCAGGTCGAGGAGGCGCTGTCGCGCCTCGCCGAGTCCTATGTGGCACTCGGAATCATGAGCGAGGCGCAGACCGCCGCCGCCGTCCTCGGCCACAACTTTCCTGACAGTCGCTGGTATCGCGACACCTATGCGTTGCTGCAGAGCAAGGGCGCGCAGCCGCGCGAGGACCAGGGCTCCTGGATCAGCCGGGCGTTCAAGAAGACCGGAATCAACTGGGACGGTTGATTTTCGCCGGCGGGGTCGCGAGGAATAGGACATGCTGGTCCAGCTCGCGATCCGTGACATCGTCCTCATCGACCGCCTCGACATTGTGTTCGGCGAAGGCCTGACCGTGCTCACCGGTGAGACCGG
>JBMOJG010000134.1:0-7392 GCA_049316925.1 Alsobacter sp.
GGTTTTCGGGTTCAGCTTCGGACCGCATTCGCCCTGCACGCCCGACCTCTCCAGGAGCTCGAGCACGGCGTCCTGAGCTGCCGCGAGGGCATCCATAGCCTGCTGCCGGGGCTTGCCAACGTGAACGCAAGGCAATCTACTGGCAGAAAGCCGTTACAATAGCGGTGTCTTCGGGAGTGGAGCCCATGCGCCTGTTCGCAGCCACGCTTGCGACGGAAACCAACACGTTCTCTGCCCTCCCCACCAGCATCGCAGGTTACAAGGAATGCGTGTTTCTGCGTCCGGGCGAGCATCCGGACGATGCACCGCAGATGTGTACTGCGCCGCTCTGGGTGGCACGGCGCCGCGCGGAAGAGGAAGGTTTCACACTCATCGAGGGAAGTTGCTTCGCAGCCAGCCCGGCCGGGCTGACGAACCGGGCTGACTACGAGTTCATGCGCGACGAGATCCTCGGCCAGCTGGCGGCGGCGCTACCGGTCGACGGCGTGTTGCTGGGACTGCACGGCGCCATGGTTGCCCACGGCTACGATGACGTTGAGGGCGACATCATCGCGCGCGTGCGGGCAATCGTCGGCCCCAAGGCGGTGATAGGCGTCGAGCTCGATCCCCACTGCCATCTGACGATCAAACGCGTCCAGAACGCTGATATCATCGTCCTCTACAAGGAATTCCCCCATACCGATGTTGTCGACCGTGCCGAGGACGTGCTGGACCTGGTGCTTGCAACGCTGCGGGGGAAAATCCGGCCGGTCATGTCGCTTTACGACTGTCGCCAGATCCAGAGCTACCCGACCACCCTGCCGCTGATGCGGTCCTTCGTCGATCGGATCATGGCGATGGAAGGCAAGGACGGGATCCTGTCAATCTCAATCGGGCACTGCTTCCCCTATGCCGATGTGCCGGAGATGACGGGGCGTGTGCTGGTTATCGCCGATGGCAGCAAGGCTGCGGCGGACCGCGTGGCGACAGCGCTGGGACAAGAACTGGTCTCGATGCGTGGCAAGACCCTGCCCAGCTATCACGATGTGGACGAGGGTCTGACGACGGCGTTGGCCCATGATGGCGCTCCCGTGGTGATGGCCGACCCGGCCGATAATGCGGGCGGAGGTGCTCCTTCCGACAACACGACGATCCTGCGCCGGATGATCGAACGCGGCGTCGTTGATGCCTGCGCCGGTCCGATCTGGGACCCGATCGCCGTGCGCATCTGCATGGATGCAGGTGCCGGCGCCAGCATCCCGCTGCGTTTCGGCGGAAAGATTGCGCCGACCTCGGGGCGCCCGATCGACGCGACGGTCACGGTGACAGCCGTGGCGTCTGACTGCTGGCAAAGTTTCGGCCCAGCGCAGGCGCCGCTCGGGGACTGCGCCGCCATTAGAATTGGCGGCATCGATGTCGTGCTGATCACCAACCGCACACAGGCGCTCGGCCTCGAGCTTTTCACCAATCTCGGCATCGATCCGAGGACGAAGAAGCTGGTGCTGGTCAAATCGACCAACCACTTCATGGCGGCGTTCGGGCCGATCGCGTCCCGGGTCATGTATATCGACTCTGACGGCCCGATCCCGCGAGACTATCGCAAGGTACCCTACACCCGTGTGAACCGGCCGATCTGGCCGCTTGACCAGGAGACGTCCCCCGGACTGATCCTTTGAGACCTCGGGCGGCACGCTGCCGCGCCAGCATTTGACCGTGACCAGAAACCGCGACCAAGCGGCCGCCATCCAAGGGATAGAAACCATGATCAAGATCGACCGCAGAAACGTTCTGCACGGGGGCATCGCCGCCGCAGCCGTCGTCGCAGCCCCCGCTATCGGGAGGTCGCAGACGAGGCCGCCAGTCTCGCGGACCATCCGCGCGGTGTTCCACGGCGATGTGCCAACCTTTGATGCTGTTTGGACCACGGCCAACATGTCCGCCTATGCGGGTGGGATGATCTACGACACGCTCTTCGGCGTTGACGCCAAAGGCGAAGCGCAGCCGCAGATGGTGGGCAAGTATGGCCTGTCAGATGACAAGCTGACCTGGACCTTCGAGTTGCGCGACGGGCTCAGGTGGCACGACGGAACCCCGGTGACCTCCAGCGACGTGGTTCCCTCCATCCGGCGCTGGGCGGCCAGGGATGGTGGCGGCCAGCACATGATGCAGCGAGTGAAGGACATCTCGGCCAAGGACGACAGGACGTTCCAGATCGTCCTGAGGGAGCGCTACGGCCTAGTGCTCGACGTTCTGGCGAAGACCCCCACGCCGCTGTCGTGGGTGATGCGCAAGAAGGAGGCCGAGACCGACCCGATGCAGAAGGTCGATTCCGTTATGGGGTCGGGGCCGTTCATCCTGAACCAGTCAGAAACCCGGCCGGGCAGCCAGTACGTGTTCGACAAGAACCCCAACTACGTGCCGCGGTCCGAGGCTCCCTCCGGCATCGCGGGCGGCAAGGTGGTGAAGGTCGACCGTGTCGTGTTCATCAACATGCCCGACAGCCAGACGGCGGTCGCGGCCCTGCAGGCGGGGGAGATCGATTTCTACGAGATTCCCCAGCCCGATTTCATGGATCAACTCGAGTCCGACAAGAACATCAAGATCGAGGTCCTCAACCCGCTCGGACAGGTCGGTCAGATCCGCCTCAACTTCCTGCACCCGCCCTTCGACAACATGAAGGCGCGTCAGGCGATGCTGCATCTGGTCAAGCAGTCCGACTACATGAAAGCGACGTTTGGCGACAGCAAGTATGCCCGAACGGTATCCTCCTATTTCGGCAACGGCACGCCGATGGAAAACGACGCCAACACGGGCTGGGCCAAGGATGGGCGGAACTTCGAGAAGGCGAAGGCGCTGTTCAGGGAGGCGGGGTACGACGGTCGCCCAATCGTGCTGCTGCAGGCCACGAACATCCCCTACATGAACAATTCGGCTCAGGTCCTCGCGCAAGAGATGCGCCAGGCCGGACTGAACGTGAAAGTCGAGTCGATGGACTGGTCGGGCGTGGTTCAGCGTCGCGCCAACCGGAACCCGCCCGACCAGGGCGGATGGAACATCTTTCTGACGTCTTCGGGCGGCTCCGGCATCGGCCACCCCATTCTGCTCGCCGCTCACGCGGCAACGGGCGAGAAAGCGTGGTTCGGCTGGCCGTCGGATACGAAACAGGAAGAGCTGCGCAACGCGTGGGCGCTCGCCGAGACCATGGACGAGCGCAAGGCGCTCGCCCGCCAGCTCCAGGACAATGCCTGGTCGTTTGTACCCCAGCTCTATTACGGGCAATGGGTACAGCCGGCGGCCATGCGCCGGAACATCACCGGCATCCTGCCCGTCCCCGAAATCATCCCGTGGTGGAACGTGGAGAAGCTGGCCTGAGGCTTCGTTCGGCCGCGGTTCATCCGGAGCGGCAGGACCTTCGCATCGGCCGCCAAACATAAGATCGGACAGCATGGGCGCCTATATCGTCAGACGACTGCTCTCCATGCTGCCGGTCATGGCGGTCGTCGCGATCTTCGTCTTTCTGCTGCTGCGGCTCGCCCCCGGTGATCCCGCTGCCATCATGGCGGGGGAGAACGCGACACCCGAGGCCATTGCGCAGATACGGACCAAGCTCGGTCTGGACGAGCCGCTGTGGCGGCAGTTCTTTGTCTGGGCCTGGGCCCTGCTGCAGGGGGATCTCGGCAACTCGATGTTCTGGGGCGACCCCGTCATGAAGCTGATCGGCCAGCGTGCGGAACCCACCCTCGCACTCGCCTGCACCACGCTGGTCGTTGCCGTGAGCCTCGCGCTCGTGATGGGTATCGTGGCTGCCGCCCGGGTCGGGACATGGGCGGACCGTCTCGTGATGGCCTTTGCCATCTTCGGCTTCTCGGTCCCGGTTTTCGTGGTCGGATACCTGCTCATCTTCCTCTTCGCCATACAGCTGAAATGGCTGCCCGTGCAGGGCTACACACCGATTGCAGAGGGCCTTGTTCCCTGGCTCCGCAATCTGGTCCTCCCGTCAGTGACGCTCGGCCTTGCTTATGTCGCGTTGATCGCGCGCATCACGCGAACGACGCTGCTCGACGTGCTTGCCGAGGATTACATCCGGACGGCAAAGGCAAAGGGGGTCGCCGCAGCGCCCATGCTGCTCCGTCATGCGCTGAAGAATGCTGCGGTTCCAATCGTAACCGTGATCGGCATCGGCGTTGCCCTCCTCATCGGCGGCGTTGTCATCACCGAGACCGTGTTCAACATTCCGGGCATCGGACGTCTCGTTGTCGATGCCATCTCGCGCCGCGACTATCCAATCATCCAGGGCGTGATCATCCTGTTCTCGGGGGTCTATGTTCTTGTGAATTTGGTGGTGGATCTATCCTACACGCTGTTCGACCCGCGAATTCGCTATTGAAATGGTTGATATCGCGAACATCCCTGTTGCTGTCGTTGCACGCCCAACCGATTGGCGCGTCTTTGCCCGACGCAACCCGACCATCGTGATCGGGGCGTTGCTGCTGCTGTTCATGGCCGTTGTCGCCCTCATGGCCCCGCTGATCGCAGGCGACCCGCAGTTCATGGTGCCAGCCAACCGGCTACGCCCGCCATCAGCAGAGCATTGGTTCGGAACCGACCCCCTCGGCCGAGACGTCTTCGCCCGGGCGGTCTACGGCGCCCGCATCTCGCTGGTCGTGGGCCTGTCCGTCGCGATGGTCTCCGTGTCCATAGGCCTTTTCATCGGACTTGCTGCGGGCTACTTCCGGCGCCTGGACAACGTCCTGATGCGCGTCATGGACGGGCTGATGGCGATCCCGGCAATCCTTCTTGCCATCGCGCTGGTGTCGCTCAACCGGGCGAGCGTCGGAATCGTCATCGTAGCCATCGCCATCCCGGAGATCCCGCGCGTCGTCCGGCTGGTGCGATCCGTCGTGCTGACCACGCGTGAGCAGCCCTATGTCGAGGCGGCGATCGGGGGCGGCAGCCGCAGCGGCAAGATCATCCTCCGGCACATTCTGCCAAGCACCGTGGCACCGCTGATCGTCCAGGCGACCTACATCACCGCCTCAGCGATCCTTGTCGAGGCTGGCCTCTCCTTTCTCGGTGCCGGCGTGCCGTCGGAGATTGCGACCTGGGGCAACATGATCGCGTCGAGCCGACTGCTGTTGGCCCGGGCGCCCTGGACAATCTTCTTCCCGGGCGCATGCCTGGCGATCGTCATCCTGGCGGTGAACCTGCTTGGCGACGGGCTGCGCGACCGCCTCGACCCGCGACTTGCCCGGCGAATGTAGAGGCATGATGTCCGAACCTCTCCTCGTCGTGGACGACCTCTGCACCCATTTCTTTACGACGGAAGGGACCACACGGGCCGTCGATGGGATCAGTTTCACGGTCGCGGCGGGCGAGACCCTCGGGATCGTCGGCGAGAGCGGATGCGGCAAGAGCGTCACGGCGCTATCCATCATGCGCCTGTTGCCGCCGCGGCTCGGCCGCACTGTCCGTGGCGCGATCCGCCTTGAGGGCAGGGACCTGCGCGGTCTCAGCGAGGCCGAGATGCGGACGATCCGTGGAAACCGGATCGCGATGATCTTCCAGGAGCCGATGACCTCCCTCAACCCGGTGCTCACCATCGGCGACCAGATCGCCGAGGCGGTCATGATCCACGAAGGCAAGGGCAGGCAGGAAGCGCTGGAGCGGGCGGCCGAGATGCTCAACCTGGTGCGCATTCCGGATGCCGGCCGACGCTTAGGAGACTACCCCCATCAGTTCTCGGGCGGCATGCGGCAGCGAGTGATGATTGCGATGGCACTTTCATGCAATCCGGAGTTGCTGATCGCTGACGAGCCCACCACTGCGCTCGACGTCACCATCCAGGCGCAGATTCTGCGGCTCATCGGCGAACTGAAGGGGCGGTTCGGGGCGGCCGTGCTGCTCATCACCCACGATCTCGGGGTCGTGGCAGAGACCTGCCAGCGGGTCATGGTGATGTATGCCGGACGCAAGGTCGAGGAGGCCGACGTCCTGAGCCTGTTCGACAGGCCTTTGCATCCCTACACCCGGGGTCTGTTGGCTTCCATCCCGCGCCGGCGCACACCGGGGAGCGGTACGGGGCGGCTCAAGGAGATACCCGGTATTGTGCCGTCGCTACGCGACGACATCCCGGGCTGCGCCTTTGCACCGCGCTGCGCGTTCGCCATGCCTCGCTGTGCGGTTGAGCCACCCGTGCTCCAGAAGCATGGTGGCGGGCATTTCGTCGCCTGCTGGGAAGCCGACAGGGTGGCCGCATCATGAGCGCCACCGCCTCCCCCATCATCGAGGTCCGGGACCTCGCCAAACACTTTCCGGTTCATCGAGGCCTTCTGCGCAGGGAGGTGGCGCAGGTGAAGGCCGTCGATGGCGTATCCTTTGCGATCGCACCGGGGGAGACCCTGTGCCTGGTCGGCGAAAGCGGTTGCGGGAAATCGACGGTCGGAAAGCTCATCCTGCGCTTCATCGAGCCGACGGGTGGCCACGTCATGCTCAACGGGGTGGACATCACCAGCCTGGACGAAGCGGCCATGCGGCCGCACCGGCGGCATGCGCAGATGGTCTTCCAGGACCCCTATGCCTCTCTCAACCCGCGCCTGCGGGCCGGTGCCATCGTCGGCGAGCCACTGGAGAACTTTGGCAGCATGAGCAGCGCCGAGCGCCACGAACGGGTCGCCGCCGTGCTCGATCGGGTCGGCTTGCGCCGCGAGGCGATGAACCGTTACCCTTTCGAGTTCTCGGGCGGCCAGCGCCAGCGCCTGGGGATTGCGCGAGCCCTCGTTGTCAATCCGCGCGTCATCATCGCCGATGAGCCCGTCTCGGCCCTCGATGTCAGCGTTCAGGCACAGGTTCTCAACCTGCTTGCGGATCTTCAGGAGGAGTTTGGCCTCGCCTACCTGTTTATCTCCCACGATCTCGGCGTGGTGGAGCATGTCGGCCATCGGGTGGCGGTGATGTATCTGGGCCGGATTGTCGAAACCGGGCCTAAGGCTGCCATTTTCGAAAGACCCCTTCACCCCTACACCAAGGCCCTGATCGATGCGGCGCCCATTCCCGATCCTCGGGCGAAGCGGGACAGGTTGGTGATCGAGGGCGACGTACCCAGCCCCATCAATCCGCCCAGGGGCTGCCGCTTCCATACCCGCTGCCCGCTCGCGTTCGATCGCTGCCGCAGCGAAGAGCCGGTTCTCATCGACATCGAGCCTGGCCGGCAAGTGTCCTGCCACTTGCAGGCCACCAGCGACACATGATCGGCAGGTGGAGCGAACGGCCCCTGGTCCCAGGCCAGAGATCAAAAGCTGAAAACTCCAGCCCAGAACGGGCTAATACCAAATCTCTCGGGTCGTGACTCGACGGGGATCCCCGAAGCAGCAAACATGTGACTCATTGGGTGGCGAACGGAGGGATGTTCGCCAT
>JBMOJG010000135.1:0-7378 GCA_049316925.1 Alsobacter sp.
CAGCGTCGCGACAAGCCGCAGGGCCGCGGCGGCGTCCGACGAGCCTCCGCCAATGCCGGCGGCCACGGGCAGGCGCTTGACCAGGTGGAAGTATCCCGCCTGAAGGTCCGGGACGGCGTCCCGCAGCAAGGCAACGGCCTTGAGAACAAGATTGTCGGCATGCGGCCCGGCGGCCCCGGCCGTCGGTCCGGTCACCGACAGGGTGGTGACCGTGTCCGGCTCCAGCGTCAGCGTATCGCCGGCACCGGCGAAGGCGACAAGGCTGTCGAGGTCATGATAGCCATCGGAACGGCGGCCGGTGACATGCAGCGCAAGATTGACCTTGGCGGGCGCACGGGCGACGCGCGCCAGGGTCATGGCCGTCATGGTCAGCCGCCGTTGGTCTTCGTTTCGGCCTCGACAGCCTCCGGCTTGGGCGCGTCCTCGAGACCGTTCTCGATCTTGCGCAGGATGCCGGGCAGCTCCTCGGGCTCGGGCTTCAGGTCACGCGCATGGTTCCACTGGAAGGTCGCCTCCAGCTTGCGACCGACCCGCCAATAGGCATCGCCCAGATGGTCGTTGATGACCGGGTCCGAGGCCTTCAGCTCGACGGCCCGCTCCAGGATGCGCACGGCCTCGTCGTAGCGCCCGAGGCGGTAATAGGCCCAGCCCAGGCTGTCGACGATATAGCCGTCGGTCGGCCGCTGCTCGACCGCGCGCTTCAGCATGCGGAAGGCCTCGTCAAGGTTCAGATGCTGATCGACCCATGAATAGCCAAGGTAGTTCAGCACCAGCGGCTGGTCCGGATAGAGCTCCAGCGCCTTCTTAAGGTCGATCTCGGCTTTCGGCCACTGCTTGGTGCGTTCATAGGCAATGCCGCGGAAGTAGTAGAGCGTCCAGTGGCCGGCATCCGGGGTCTGGACCGCGTCAATCGCCCGCGTGTAGATCTCGGCGGCCCTGGTGAAATCTTTGCGGCCCCGATAGATGTTACCGAGCGCGCTGAGCGCCTCGAAATCCTTGGGATCGCGCTTGAGCAGACCGTCGAGCTTCTCGATCGCGTCGTCCTTGCGCTCGAGCTGCTCGAGATTGAGGGCGGCCTGGATTTCGGAGCTGCGGCGCAAAGGCGAGCTTGCCGGCACCATCTCGTAGGTGTCGTTGGCCCGCTCGTACTGCTTCAGCCGATCATAGATGTCGGCAAGGGTGATGATCGAGAGACCGTTCTCCGGCGCCAGCCAGAGCGCCAGCCGCAGATAGATCATCGCGGCGAGCTCGTCGCCCTGGCGGTTGCCGGCAGCGCCAAGACCGTACAGGACCTCGCCGGCCCCGGCGGCGATGGTGGGCACCGCGGCCTCGAGGGTCTCGCCCTTCTCGAGCCGGGCGATGGCTGCGGTGATCAGCGGGTGGCGCGGCAGCAGCTTGTCGAAGTCGCGATAGACCTTCAGCGCCTCCTCGTTGCGGCCTGACCGGGACAGGAACCGGCCATAGACGTCGACCATGCGCAGGGTCTTGTTCTCGACGTCGAAGGCGGCCTTGAGACGGCGCTCGGCCGTGGCCTTGTCGCCACCCAGTTCGGCGATCAATCCCGCATGGTAGTTGCGGAACACGGCAATCGAATCCTCGCCCTTGATGGCGTCAACGGTCTCGATCGCCTTCTTGGTATTGCCCGAGCCTGCCCAGGACCAAGCCGTCAGCAGCGCCGCAGTCAGGTCCGTCGTGCGATTCTTGGCACCGTTCGTGAAGCGCTGGCGCGCCTTCTGGTAGTTTCGGGCCTTGAAGTCGCGGATCCCGAGTGTCAGCTGGGCGAGGCCGCTCGCGCCCTTGCGGACAGCCAGGCGCTCGGCCAGCCGGACCGCGTCCTGATAGGCGCCCTCGGCCAGCAGCGACACGAAGGCGCGCTCGTTGAGGTCGAGACTGCGCGGATCGTCCCGCAGCGCCTCGCGGTAGAAAAAGGCCGCAGCGCTCGTATCGCGGCTGGCGCCGGCGACGACGGCGGACAGGTAATTCCCCGCCAGGCTGTTGCCGGCATCGATCGCGTCCGAATAGGACGGGGTCGGCTTGCCTGTGGCGGCAGCAGCCAGTGTCCCGGCCAACAGCATGACGGCGGCGGCACCAAGGCGCAGGAGGGTGGTCGAACCGGTACGGGACAGAGGCGTCAAGCTGTGAACTTTCAGTGGGCGGCAACCGGGCCGAGTCAGGTCGGAATGGCGCAGAGATCAACCGCCAACATGGCGTTTTTGCGGGTGCCGGGCAAGCACGGGCCGGGCCGTGGTCCCTCGCCCGGCGCTCTGTCGCCGCGGAATTCCGCCGGGAGGTGCTGCTCGCCCGTCCCGAATGGCTCCGGCGCCTACATGTTCGGGTAGTTCGGCCCGCCGCCGCCCTCCGGCGTCACCCAGGTGATGTTCTGGGCCGGATCCTTGATGTCGCAGGTCTTGCAGTGCACGCAGTTCTGCGCGTTGATCACGAAGCGCGGATCGGTGCCCTTCTGCGGGTCGGCATACACGACCTCGTAGACCCCGGCGGGGCAATAGAGCCGTGCCGGCTCGCCAAAGTCCGGCAGGTTGCGGGCGATCGGGATCGACGGATCGGCCAGCTTGAGGTGGGCCGGCTGGTCCTCCTCATGGTTCGTGGCCGACAAGAACACCGACGACAGCTTGTCGAAGCTGACCACGCCGTCGGGCCGCGGGTAGACGATGGGCTTGACGTCCGCGAGCTTCTTCAGCGAGGCGTGGTCCGGCTTGCCATGCGCGAGCGTGCCGAACAGCGATCGTCCGAACAGCTGGTTGGTCCACATGTCGAGCCCGCCGACGCCGACGCCCACCAGCGTGCCGAAGCGCGACCACAGCGGCTTGACGTTGCGCACGCGCTTGAGGTCGTGGCCGATGTCGGTGTCGCGCCAGCCGGTCTCGTAACCGTCGAGCACATCGTTGCCGCGGTCGTCCTGCAGCGCTGCATGGACGTGCTCGGCGGCCTGCAGGCCCGACAGCACCGCATTGTGCGATCCCTTGATGCGCGGCACGTTGACGAAGCCGGCCGCGCAACCCACGAGAGCGCCGCCCGGAAACGCCAGCTTCGGCACTGATTGCCAGCCGCCCTCGGTGATGGCGCGGGCGCCATAGCTGATGCGCTTGCCACCCTCAAACGTGTCGCGCACGAACGGATGGGTCTTGAAGCGCTGGAACTCGTCGAAAGGCGACAATGTCGGGTTCGTGTAGTTGAGGTGAACGACGAAGCCGACCGCCACGAGATTGTCTTCGAGGTGGTAAAGGAAGGAGCCACCGCCGGTGCGGTTGTCGAGCGGCCAGCCGAAGCTGTGCTGCACCAGACCGGGCCGGTGCTTCTCCGGCGCCACCTGCCAGAGCTCCTTCAGGCCAATACCGTATTTCTGCGGCTCGCGGCCCTCGTCGAGCTTGAAGCGGCGCACCAGCTGCTTGGTGAGGCTGCCGCGGGCACCCTCGGCGAACAGCACATATTTGCCGCGCAGCTCCATGCCGCGGGCGAAGCCGTCCTTGACCTCGCCGGTCTTGGAGATGCCCATGTCGCCGGTGGCGATGCCGACGACCTCACCGGCCTCGCCGTACAAAATCTCGGACGCGGCAAAGCCCGGGTAGATCTCGACGCCGAGCGCCTCGGCGCGGGCCGCCAGCCAGCGTACGACATTGCCGAGCGACACGATGTAGTTGCCGTGGTTGGACATCAGCCCCGGCATCAGAAAGTTGGGCAGCCTGATGCCGCCCGCGGGGCCGAGCAGGTAGAACCGGTCATCGGTGACGGGCGTGCGGATCGGCGCGTCGGCATCGTCGCGCCAGTCCGGCAGCAGGCGGTCGAGCCCGACAGGGTCGATCACCGCTCCCGACAGGATGTGGGCGCCGACCTCCGATCCCTTCTCGACCACGACGACCGAGCGTTCGGGATCCAGCTGCTTGAGGCGGATCGCCGCGGCCAGGCCTGCCGGCCCGGCGCCGACGACAACCACGTCATAATCCATGCCCTCGCGCGGCATGCCCTGCGCTTCCGCCAGATCCATCCTGCGACACTCCCTGCCTGGCCGAGACGCAAGCCGCGCGTCCAGCGATAGTTGACATATGAACTTTCTCGCACCGCGGCGCAAGTCCCGGTCCTGACTAGCGCAAGCGACGGCACCCGGCCAGCGGTCGAAGGGATGTCGGCGGTGCACGCACGCGGCTTTGCGATGGGCGTAGGCTCGCAGGGGTCGGGCACGCTAGACTGATGCGATGACCGATGCTGCCGAACCCGCGCGGACCGCCGCCGCCCTGCTCCAGTGGTACTGGGACATGGGCGTCGATGTCGCCGTCGACGATGTCGCAACGGACCGGTTCGCCGGAACGGCGCCGGTTGCGTTGGTGCCCGCCCCGGTCACAGCAGTCGCGGCGATCGCACGCCCGGCCGAGATGGTTCGGACCGCCGGTGCGGCGGGCTTCTCCGGCGGGGCGGACAGCGCCGATGCCGCAGCGGACCAGGCCCGCATCGCAGCGCGGTCGGCGGGCTCGCTGGAAGCGCTGCGCGCCCTGATGGAGACGTTCGAGGGTTGCGCGCTGCGCGCCACCGCCAAGCATCTGGTTTTTGCCGACGGCAATCCGCGCGCCCGGGTGATGCTGGTCGGCGAAGCGCCCGGCGCCGAGGAGGACCGCTCCGGCGTGCCGTTCGTGGGACGGTCGGGCCAGCTGCTCGACCGGATGCTGGCGGCGATCGGACTCGACCGGACGCAGGTCTATATCGCCAACATCGTGCCATGGCGCCCTCCGGGCAACCGCACGCCGACGCCGCAGGAAACGGCGGTGTGCCTGCCCTTCGTGACGCGCCAGATCGCCCTGGCGGATCCCGACATCCTGGTCTGCCTCGGCGGGCCATCGGCCCAGACCCTGCTCGGCTTCAAAGACGGGATCATGCGCTCGCGCGGCCGCTTCGTGTCCTACGATACCGGGACGCGGAGCATCCGGGCCATCGCCACCCTGCACCCGGCCTATCTGTTGCGCCAGCCGCTGCAGAAGCGCCTTGCGTGGCGCGACCTGAAGGCGATCCGGGCGGCGCTGGGGAGCGCGCCCGGTCCGCGCTGAGCGTACGGCCGGACTTGTCCAGGCAGATCCACAAACGACAACGGCCGCCCGGAGGCGGCCGTCAGACAGATCCTTTCAAGCGACTGAGCAATTTGCCGCTCAGTTGAGCTTGGCACGAACCTCGGCAAGCCCCTTCGCCAGCAGCGTGCCGGCCGAGCCGGCAGCAGCCTGGCCGCGCAGGATGGTCTCTGACGCCTTGACGGCGGCCTCTGCGGCGGCAGCACGGACCTCGGCGGTGGCCTGAACCTCGGCCAGCGCGATCTTCTGCTCGGCCATGCGGGTGCGACGGGCGACGAAATCGGTGATCTTCGCCTGGGCATCGACTGCGAGGCGCTCGGCCTCCTCGCGGGCGGCGCTCACGATCGATTCGGCTTCGGCCTCGGCCGCCTGCCGCTTCTTCTGGTAATCAGCCAGCACACGCTGGGCCTCTTCGCGCAGCGCGCGGGCGTCAGCCAGCTCTGCGCGGATCTTGTCGCCGCGGCTGTCCAGCCCGCTCACCAACGCCGAAAAGGCGCCCATCTTCCAGGCAATGCCCATGAAGATGAAGAATGCGACCGCGACCCAGAATTCGGCTTCGAACATGGGGATGCCCTCCAGGTTGCCTTATGCGCCGCGCGCGGCCGGATCGAGCGTCCGCGCGACGGCAGCTTCGACATCGGCCACCGACGGGGCGGTGCCAACGAGCTGTTGGACGATCGCCTGGGCGGCATCGACGGCGATGCCGCGCACGCTGGTCATCGCCTGCGCCTTGCTGGCGGTAATCTGCTGCTCGGCCGCCTCGAGCTTCACGGCGAGATCGGCCTCAATCGCCTTGCGGCGCGCATCGGTTTCGCCCTGCAGGCGGTCCCGGGTTTCGGTGGCAATCGCCTGCGCCTTGGCCTTGGCGTCGGCCAGCGCCTTCTCGTAAGCGGCGATGGCCTGATCAGTGTCGGATTTCAGCTTGGCTGCTGCGTCGAGGTCGGTCGCAACGCGGGTTTCGCGCTCCTCGAGAATGCTGGCCACCCGCGGCAGAACCACCTTGGACATCAGCCAGTAGAGCGCCCCGAACGCAATGGCGAACCACAGCAGCTGGGCCACCATCGTCGAGCCGTCGAACGGCGGAAACGTGCCGCCGCCTTTGCTGCCGCCATGCGCCTGCGTGGTGGCGTGGGTGGTGTTCGTCGCCATGGCTTACCTCGATCCGAACGGGCCGGATTGTCCGGCACGAACCGGGGCACGCTCAGCGCCCCGGCCCGACCGGGCCCGACCGACCGTTACGCCGTTCAGACGGCGAACAGGAGCAGCAGCGCGATCAGCAGCGAGAAGATGCCGAGCGCTTCCGTCAGCGCGAAGCCGAGCAGCAGGGTGCCGCGCTGGCCGTCGGCGGCCGACGGGTTGCGCAGGGCGCCGGACAGGAACTGGCCGAACAGGTTGCCGAGGCCGATGCCGGCACCCGCCATGCCGAGGCAGGCCAGACCAGCGCCGATGTACTTCGCAGCAACGGGATCCATGGAACTCTCCTTGAGGTCGGATCGGTGGGGAAGGCGACCGGTCGGGCGTCAGTGACCGGGGTGGAGGGCGTCGTGCAGGTAGATCGAGGTCAGCGTCGCAAACACATAGGCCTGCAGCACGGCAACCAGCATCTCGAGGGCGGTCAGCGCCACCGTCAGCGCCAGCGGCAGGGGCGAGAGAATGCCCCATGCACCGGCAGCCAGCAGCGACACGATGAAGCCCGCGAAGATCTTCAGCGCGATATGGCCGGCCAGCATGTTGGCGAAGAGGCGCACAGACAGGCTGATCGGACGCGACAGGAAGGAGATGACCTCGATCGGCACCAGGATGGCGAGCATCGCCGGATGCACGCCCTTGGGCACGAACAGGTCGAAGAAGTGCATGCCGTGCTTCATCACGCCGTACACCACGACGGTGCCGATCACCAGCAGCGCCATCGCCGCCGTGATGATGATGTGGCTCGTGACCGTGAAGCCGTAGGGCAGCATCCCGGCGAGGTTGAGCACGAGAATGAACATGAACAGCGAGAACACGAAGGGGAAGAACATCATCCCCTCCTTGCCGGCTGAACTGCGCACCGTATCGGCGACGAACTCGTAGCAGAGCTCGACCATCGACTGGATGCGCCCCGGCACCATGGCGCGGCTGCTGGTGCCCCACAGCATGAACAGCGTGATGAGGCCGACCGCGCCCAGCATGTAGAGCGACGAATTGGTGAAGGCGATCTCGCTGCCGCCGATCTTGCCCAGCGACGCGATGGTCTTCAGTTCGAACTGATGGATCGGATCGGCCATGGCCGGTCAGGCCCTCTCTCTGCGCGCCGGCCGCAAGCG
>JBMOJG010000136.1:0-7363 GCA_049316925.1 Alsobacter sp.
GGCCATTGATCGTCCCGAACGCAAGGGATGCTCATGTCGAACGCAACGTCTCTCCGGTCGGTTCTCACGGCCCTCGCCCTTCTCCTCACAGCCCCCGCCTCGCAGGCGGTCGAGCGCCAGACGGCCCTGCCGCCCGCGGCGTCCGGCCTTGTGACGGGCGGGGTTGCCCGGCCCATTTTAGCATGGGCCGACTTCTGTCGGCGCCACGCGGTCGAGTGCCGGGTCGACGGCGGCGAGCCCGAGGTCGTTGCCATGACGCCGCAGCTCTGGCGCCTCGTTACCGACGTCAACCTGAAGGTCAACCGCGCGATCAAGCCGCTGACCGATGCCGAGCACTGGGGCGTGGTCGACAAGTGGAACTTCCCGGATGACGGCTATGGCGACTGCGAGGACTATCAGGTGCTGAAGCGCAAGCGCCTTGCCGATGCCGGCGTCCCGCGCCGCGCCATGCGGATGACCGTGGTTCTGGACGAGAACAACGAGGGCCATGCGGTGCTGATGGTGCGCACCGACCGCGGCGACTATATCCTCGACAATAAGCGTGACGAGGTGCTGGCGTGGCACCAGACCGGCTACGTCTTCGTCAAGCGCGAGAGCCAGGACGACGTTGCCTGGGTCAGCCTGAACAATTCGTCGGGCCCGATCGCCACCGCGGCGCGGCGCTGACACGACCGGCGGCGCGGCAGGCGATTGTGGGCAGCCGTCCGTCTCGGTCATAAGCGGCGCCGGACCTGTCCCGTCGTCCGGACCCGAGCATGAGCCACCGTCCCGCCACCGCCGAAGCCGCCCTGGTGCTGGAACGGCTGGCCGACATGGAGCGTGACGGCCCCGACCTGACGGAGCTGATCGGCGAGGCCCGCCGACTGCTGGCCGCGGGAGACGAGGTGGCCGCCTGGGACCGAATCGAGATCGCCCTGGCGCGGGTCGAGGCCCACGGGCTGCCGGCGGCACGGGATTGAGACCCGGTCCATGACCCTGCCAGCCGATACGCCGGTGCTCATTGTCGACCCGAGCCTTGCCGTCGCGCGGATCGTCCGCACGCTGCTCGCCGGGCGGGGCCTGATCGAGGCCGATACGACCAACAGCGGTCCGGAGGCTGTCCGCATGCTGATGCGGCGGCGCTATGGCCTCGTCGTCTGCGAGCGGCTGATGAAGCCTGTCAATGGTCTCGACCTGAAGACGCTGATGAACGGTCGCGAGGACTGGGCGACGATCCCGTTCGTGCTGATGACCCAGGACGATCAGGCCGCCCTTGCCGAGCGGATGGCCCAGCTCGGGATTGCCGGCATGGTCCGCAAGCCGTTCTCGGCCGAGCTGCTGTTTGCGGCGATCGACAGGGCGCGGGGTTGATCCGGATCGGTTCTGACGGGCTATGATCCTGTCCTCGACGACCGCGTCGGACCGGGCCGCGCCGATGCCCCGCAGGGCCCCGCGGTCGTCCTTGCCGGGGGAATTGATGTCAAGGAGGGCTAAGGCCGGTGCTGCGGCCGGGCGGGACCTGTCGCATCGGACCCGGGGGTCCGGCAATCGGCAGCGCCACCACTGCCGCCACCGCAACCGCGGGGGCGGTCAGTCCTTGGCACGCTCCACGTAGGAGCCGTCCTCGGTCATGATCACGACGCGCGTGCCGGCGCCGATATGCGGCGGCACCATGGTGCGGGCGCCGTTGGAGAGGATCGCCGGCTTGTAGGAGGAGGACGCGGTCTGGCCCTTCATGGTGGGTTCGGTCTCGGTGATCTCGAACACGACACGGGCGGGCAGCGCGATCGCCACCGCGACATTGTCGTGCATCGACACCACGCATTTCATGTTTTCCAGCAGCCAGACGGCCTGGTCGCCGACGACATCCTCCGGCACGACGACCTGGTCGAAAGTCTCGGCATGCATGAAATGGAAGCCCTCGCCGTCGCGGTAAAGGTAGTTGTAGTCGCGATCCTCGACATAGGCGCGCTCGACCTGCTCGGTGGTGCGGTAGCGCTCGGAGATCTTCACGCCGTCGGAGATCCGGCGCATGTCGAGCTGGGTCACCGGCGTGCCCTTGCCGGGATGGATGTTCTCGGCGCTGAGGATGACGTAGAGCTTGCCTTCCTTGTCGACAATGTTGCCCTTGCGGAGCGAGCTGGCGATGACCTTCACGGATGGACCTCATGCGGCGGAGGGAGGCGCGGCCGCGCAACCGCGCGCCTGCCAGAAACCTGTTCGTGCGCTCTCTGGCAAATTTTGCGACCGGAGGATAGGGGGCTTGCGGCGGAGGACGGTCGCGTGACCACAGCGTCGCCCTGGTGGATGCCGCACGTCCACGCCGACCGGCGGCCGTTCCTGCTGGGGCGAAACCGCGTGGTGGCGGCATTGCGCACCTGGTTCGGGGCCTGCGATTTCGTCGAGATCGACGCGGCGGCGCTGCAGGTTTCGCCGGGCAACGAGACGCACCTGCATGGATTTTCGACAGTGCTGCGCCGCGCCGACGGCACCGGCGTGGCGCGCTATCTCCACACCTCGCCCGAATTCGCCTGCAAGAAGCTGCTGGCGGCCGGGGAGACCCGGATCGTGGCGTTCGCGCCGGTGTTTCGCAACCGCGAGGCCGGGCCCCTGCACCATCCCTGCTTCACGATGCTGGAGTGGTACCGCGCCTCAGCTCCCTACACGGCACTGATGGACGATTGCGCGACGCTGCTGGGCCTGGCGGCGGAGGCCGGCGGCACGCGGCGCTTCTCCTTTCGGGGTCGCGAGGCGGATCCGTTCGCGATGCCGGAACGGCTGAGCGTGGCGGAGGCGTTCGACCGGCATGCCGGCATCGACCTGATGGCATCGGTCACGGCGGAGGGTGGCGACCGCGACAGGCTGGCGGCCGATGCGGCGGCGACGGGCATCCGGGTTGCCGCCGACGACAGCTGGACCGATGTCTACAGCAAGGTCCTGGTCGAACGGATCGAGCCCCGGCTGGGGATCGGCCGGGCGACAGTGCTGTACGACTATCCCGCCAGCGAGGCGGCGCTGGCGCGGCGCAAGCCGGGGGATCCCCGGCTCGCTGAGCGGTTCGAGCTTTACGCGTGCGGCGTCGAACTCGCCAATGCGTTCGGAGAGCTGACCGATCCGGCCGAGCAGCGGCTGCGGTTTCTCGCCGACATGGACGAGAAGGAGCGCATCTATGGCGAGCGCTACCCGCTGGACGAGGATTTCCTCGCCGCGCTCGGCGAGATGCCGGACGCCAGCGGCTGCGCGCTCGGTCTTGACCGGCTGGCGATGCTGGCGACCGGGGCGAGCCGCATCGACCAGGTCGTCTGGACGCCGGTCGCACCGGCATGACAGAGATGCGCGCCGGACCGGAGACTAGGATGACCAACGACGCCACCGCCGCTCTCGCCCGGCTGCCTGTCACGCCGCGGACCCTGCGCAGCGTCGCCGCTCTCGCCGAGGCCGGGCTGGCGGCTCCGTCCGAGGCGCTCGATGCCGTGGCGCGGCGCTATGCGGTCGCCGTGACGCCGGCGCTGCAGGCGCTGATCGACCCGCGCGACCCGTCCGACCCGATCGCACGGCAGTTCGTGCCGGACGCACGCGAGCTTGAGACGGCACCCGGCGAACGGGTCGACCCGATCGGCGACGATGCCCACAGTCCGCTGCCCGGCCTTGTCCATCGCTATCCCGACCGGGTGCTGTTGAAGCTGACCACCACCTGCGTGGTGTATTGCCGGTTCTGCTTCCGCCGGGAGACCGTCGGTCCCACAGGCGCAGGTACGCTGTCTGATGCCGCCGTCGAGGCCGCGCTCGCCTATGTGAAGGCGCGACCGGAGATCTGGGAGGTGATCGTCACGGGCGGCGACCCGCTGGTGCTCCCGGCGCGCCGGCTGGCGGCGCTCAGCGCCGCCGTGGCAGCCACCGGTCCGGTGCGGATCCTGCGCTGGCACACGCGCCTGCCCGTCGCGGCGCCCGAGCGGGTGACGGAGGAGCTGGCACGGGCGCTCTGCGCACCGGGTCTCACGACCTATCTGGCCGTTCACGCCAACCACCCGCGCGAGCTGACGCCGGCCGCGCGGGCGGCCTGCGAGCGGCTGTCGGCGGCCGGGATTGTTCTCGTCAGCCAGTCGGTGCTGCTGCGCGGTGTGAACGATGACGTCGAGACCCTGGCGGCACTGATGCGCGCCTTCGTCGAGTGCCGGGTGAAGCCCTATTACCTGCACCATGGCGACCTCGCGCCCGGCACGGCGCATCTGCGGACCACGCTGGAAGAGGGCCGGGCTCTGATGGCGGCCTTGCGGGGGCGGGTCTCGGGCCTGTGCCAGCCGACCTATGTGCTCGACATTCCGGACGGCCATGGCAAGGTGCCGGTCGGTCCGGTCGCGCTCGATGACGGCATGGTGACGGACCGGACCGGCCGGCGCCACGCCTATCCGCCGGCGCGGTGAGTCCTGCCAAGATTCGGTTGAAGGACTCGTGGGACAAAGGCGCAGTTTACCACTATTGTCGAAGGACAGCGTTGCTGGCGGAATGATGCTTGATTGCAAGCTATCCTCAATTCGCTCGCGGTATGCGTGTCTAATCAGCGTGTCGCGCCTGCGGGTCGGCGCGTCCTTCGGCAACGACCGATCGGGGAGTGTGTGCGTCATGCGTCGGATTGCAGCGGTTTTTGCGTTTCTCGTCCTTTGCCTTGGCCTGCCCCAGGCAGCCGGCGCCGTCGTGCGCATCAATATCGATCTCGGCTCGCAGACGATGCGGGTCAGCAACGGATCCGGCGAGAGCTACACCTGGCCGGTATCGACGGCGCGGTCCGGCTTCGTCACGCCGCGCGGCGTCTACAGGCCGCAGCGGCTGGTGCTCATGCACTACTCGCGCAAGTACCACATGTCGCCGATGCCGCATTCGATCTTCTTCCGCGGCGGTTATGCGATCCACGGCACGGGCGAGGCCCGGGCGCTGGGTCGTCCCGCCTCGCATGGCTGCGTGCGCCTGTCCAAGGCCAATGCGGCGGCGCTCTTTGCCATGGTCAAGCAAGAGGGCGCGGTGATCGCCATCAACGGTACGGCGCCGAGCAGCACCATGGTGGCGTCGAAGAAAGCCAAGTCGCAGGCCGTGGCGGCGCGCGGCGGGGGCCACAAGGCGCAGTATGCCGGCAAGCCGCGCTGGCAGGCTCTGGGCTATGCCCCGGTGCCGACCGGGCCGGCACCCGTGAAGGTTTGGATGCGCGATCCCACCGGCGGTTACCGGCTCTATTCCCGGTAAGGGGCGAGGCTTGCAGCCTCGGCAATCCGGGTTTCGGCCAACAGGGGCGTCCTCACCGGCCGCCAGCCAGTGATCCGTCTGCCGGGCTGTCGTCACGCGCGTCGAGGTCGTGGTTTTCGTCGGGCCGTGATGCAGCTAGACTGCTTTGCGCCAGCCGGAGCCTGCATGCGACGCCCGAGCGCCAGGGAAGACGACGAGCACGAACACGCGCACCGGATGACGGTGAACCTCGTGGCCGCGATCGTGTGTCTCCTGCTGTTCGGGGCCGGCCTGTTCGTGGCCGAGGGACTGAGCCGCTCCAACAAGGCGCAGGCCTGTCTCGAAGCAGGACGACGGACCTGCCCGTCGCTGCCGTCGCGCTGAAGTGAGTGCCCAAAATCAGAGCAGGGCCGGCTCGACGGCGCGCGGCTTCTGTGGCACGCTTTCTGCTTGACCGGCGCCTCGCCGGTTGAGCAGAGCGCCCGTGTCCCGCCGCATTCTCATTGTTCTCCACCAGGAGCATTCGACCCCCGGCCGGGTCGGCAGACTGCTGACCGAACGGGGCTACACGCTCGACATCAGGCGGACGCCGCTCGGCCAGTCGTTGCCGCGGACCATGGCGGAGCATGACGGCGCCGTCGTTTTCGGCGGACCGATGAGCGCCAACGACGACGAGGACTGGGTGCGGCGCCAGACCGACTGGATCGGCACGGTGCTGAAAGAGGAGAAGCCCTATCTGGGTTTGTGCCTCGGTGCGCAGATGCTCGTGCGCCAGCTTGGCGGCAAGGTCGACAAGCATCCCGAAGGCCATGCCGAGATCGGCTATTATCCGCTGCGCCCGACTGCCGCCGGACAGGAGTTTGCGCGCGAGCTCGGCACCCCATGGCCGGGGCTTGTCTACCAGTGGCACCGGGAGGGCTTTGACCTGCCGTCCGGCGTGCAGGCCCTGGCCGAAGGCGATATCTTTCCCCACCAGGCCTTCCGGGCCGGGACCAACGCCTTCGGGCTGCAGTTCCACCCGGAGGTCACCTACGCGATGATGTGCCGGTGGACCGTGCGGGCGCATGAGCGGCTGGCGTTGCCTGGCGCCTGCCCGCGCGACCGGCATCTCGAGGGCTGGTTCCTGCACGACGGCGCGGTGCGCCGCTGGCTTGATGCGTTCCTCGACCGCTGGCTCGCACCTGCCGGCGCGAGCCGGCCGGCCCCCGCGGCCCGGCGTCCGGGCCGGCGCCGCAAGACAGCCGTTGTGCCGCATCAGGCGCACTGGACGCTGCCGTCCTGAGGGACCAGACTGGTCCGGAGCCAACAGGGAGACGGCAGATGGCACGGCTTGTCATGCAGGGCGTCGCGGCCGCGCTGGCCGGGGTCTTGATTTCCGCGGACCCGGCGCGCGCCGACTCGATCGACGGCAACTGGTGCGACACGAAGGGCAAGACCATGTCGATCAGCGGATCGACAATCGTCACGCCCGGCGGCACGCGGATGGATGGCCAGTACTCCCGGCACCGCTTCGCCTACACGGTGCCGGAGCGCGAAAGCGGGGCCGGGACCCCGGTTTCGATGTCGCTGGTTACCGACAACACGATCCGGTTGCAGGCGGGCACATCCGGCACGCCCGAGACGTGGCACCGCTGCGAGCAGACGAGCTAGGCCAGCGCCTGCGGCTGCTTCACGGCATGGGTCGTGCTAGGATGTCCCTCCGCGCAAGGAGGATGCCATGACGATGAAAGCAATCCTGGTTCCGGTCGAGGATCACGAGGGCGCGCAATCGGTGCTGGCGAGCGCACTGGTGTTTTCCGGGCGGTTCGGCAGCTATCTGGAGGCGGTGTCGACGCTCCCGGTCATCGACAATTACATCGTCGGCGAAATGGTGCCGCTGTGGCCCCCGAACCAGCGCAGTGCCAGTGACACGTCGCGCGAGGCGCAGGAGGCGTTCCGCCTTGCCATGGAGGCGGCGGGACTGCCCCAGCGCGAGCGCGCCACCCCTGGCCAGGCCTGCTGGGGGCTGCGCGAGCAGCCGCTGATGGGCGACAGCGCGGTTGCGGCCCACGCCAGGGTCTTCGACGTGACGGTCGTGGGCCGCCCCTCCGGCAGCACCGCCGGGCCGCGCCTGTCGCTGCTCGAGGCCGTCGTGTTCGAAAGTGGCCGGCCGATCCTGATCGCGCCG
>JBMOJG010000137.1:0-7321 GCA_049316925.1 Alsobacter sp.
AAATCGCGGGCGATTGCGCCCGCCTCGGCCGGGGTCGCGGCGGCACGCACCGGCGCAACCGGAATCTGATAGGCCTCCAGCACGGCCGTGACGGCGACCTGATCGAGCCATTCCCGTCCGGTCGCAAGGGCCGCCGCGACGACCGTGCGGGCGGCGACGGGATCGGGCGCAAAATCAGACGGCAGGCTCGGCGGCGTCTCCATCAGCAGGTCCTGCGCCTTGCGGTAGGCGATCAGATGGGTGATGCCGCGCGCCGCGTCGGCTTCCGATCCGTAGCTCGGGACGCGGGCGGTCTCGAACACGGCCGTCGCCTCGGTTCGATCACCAAGCCAGACGGCAAAGACCGGCTTCGGCCGGTAGGAGCCAGACCGGTAGGTCCTGACGACATCAGCAACCGCCGCGGCCGCCGCACCACTGGAGACGAGCGCTGACGGGCAGTTGACGACGAGGATGGCGTCGACGGTGGCGTCGGCAAGGAGCACGCGCAGCGCCGCCGCATAGCGCGCCGCATCGGCATCGCCACCGATGTCGACGGGGTTGCCCCCCGACCAGACCGGCGGCATCGCCGCGTCCAGCGCCGTGATGCTGTCGGGCGACAGCGGCGACAGGCGGGCGCCGAAATCGATCAGGCGGTCGACCGCCAGCACGCCGAGCCCGCCGCCATTGGTCAGCACCGCGACCCGGTCACCGGCAAAGGGGGCCGTGCGCGACAGGGTCTCGACGGCAGCGAACAGCTCGTCGAGGTCGTTGACCCGCAGCAATCCTGCCCGGCGTGCGGCCGCCTCGAAGACGGCGTCGGCCGTCGCCAGCGCCCCGGTGTGGGTCATCGACGCCCGGGCCGCCTCATTGTTCCGGCCGCCCTTGACCACCACCACCGGCTTCATGCGCGCCGCCGCGCGGGCCGCCGACATGAACTTGCGCGGGTCGTTGATCGACTCGACATAGAGCAGGATGGCGCGGGTCGCCCGATCCTGGGCGAAATGATCCAGGCAGTCGCCGAAGTCGACGTCGAGCTTGTCGCCCAGCGACACAACGCCGGAAAACCCGGCACCATGCAGGGCCGCCCATTCCAGTACGGCGCCAGCGACGGCGCCGGACTGGGAAATCAGCGCCAGGTCGCCAGGCTTCGCGGCGCGGGCGGCAAAGCTCGCATCGAAATGGACACGCGGCGCCAGCACACCGAGGCTGCCAGGACCGACGATGCGCATGCCATGGGCGCGCGCCGCCGCGGCAATGCGCTCCTGGACCGATCCGGGTCCAGACGGGAGACCGGCGGTAAGGATGATGGCGGCTGCCACCCCGAGCCGGGCTGCCTCCTCGACCACCACCTGCACATGCGCGGCCGGGGTCGCAATGACCACCACGTCGGGCACCTGCGGCAGGGCCGACAGCGACCGGACGCAGGCGATGCCGTCGATCTCGCCGTAGTGCGGATTGACGACGTGGATGGTGCCCTCGAAGCCCTGGCCGCGCAGGTTGCGCAGCACCGCGCGACCCATCGATGTGTCACGCGGGCTGCCGCCGACCAGCGCGACGGAGCGGGGAGCAAACAGGGTATCGAGGCGATACGTGCTCATCTGGCATCCCGGGTTGCAGCAGTACTCTGGCGCAGCTTCAGGACAAACAGATGGCTGTTGCGCTGCGATATCGCAATGCAGCATAGAAATTTCTGCCGACCCTGGCTCAGGCGTCGGCGGGTTTCACTCGGCGAGGACTCGCGTCTGCGGGAACGTGACTTCCACAAGCGTACCCGCATCCTTGGCGCTGCGGATCGTCAGGCTGGCGCGGTTCGCCTCGACCAGCGCCTTGGTGAGCGGCAGGCCGAGCCCGGTGCCGCCGGCGCGACGCGCGGTGGCAATCTGGCGGAAGGGCTCCAGCGCCGTCTCGATTTCCTTGTCGGTCATGCCGATGCCGGTGTCGCGCACCCGGATGGCCACCTCGCCGCGATCGGTGAAGGTGGTCGAGATGATCACCTGCCCGCCCGGATCAGTGAACTTCACCGCGTTGGAGAGGATGTTCAACACGATCTGGCGCAGCGAGCGCTCGTCGGCGACGACGCCCGGCAGGCGCGGCGACAGGCTGGAGCGCAGCACGACACGGCCCGAGCCCGCTTGGGGCTGCATCATCGCCACCGACCGGCTGACGACCTCGTTGACGTCGACGCTGACGAAGGTGAGGTCGAAGCGCCCCGCCTCGATCTTCGACAGATCGAGCAGGTCGTTCACCAGGCTGATGACGTGACCGCCCGACGCGTGGATGTCGCGCAGATATTCGAGGTATCGCTCGTTGCCGACCGGCCCGAAGCGCTCCTCGATCATCACCTCGGCAAAGCCGATGATGGCAGAGAGCGGCGTGCGGATCTCGTGGCTCATGTTGGCCAGGAAGTCGGACTTCTGGGAGCTGGCCTGCTCGGCAGCGCGCTTGGCCTCGAGCAGTTCGCTCTCGGCCTTCTTCCACGGCGTGATGTCGCGCAGCACCGCGCAGAACTTGCGCTCGGTGCCCTCGCTGATGGCGCCCAGCGTCATGAACAGCGGGATGCGCCCGCCCTGGCGCACCCGGCCGACGACCTCGCGACCGTCGTTCATCACGCTGGCCACGCCGTTGGAGCGCAGGCCCTCGAGATAGTCGAGCGCGGTGGCGTGGCTGTCCGGAGCAAACAGGGTGATGAAGGTCTCGCCCGCCACCTCGTTCTGGTCGTAGCCGAACAGGGCCTCGCCAGAGCGGTTGATGGCATGGATGCGGCCGGCCGAATCGAGGATCACGACGCCGTCCGTCGCGGTATCGAGAATCGTGCGCAGTTCGCCGACCTCGGCACCGCGCCGCTGCAGGTCCAGTTCGGCGGCGCGAAGCAGCTGTGTCTGCTCGAAATCGGCCGCCCGCCGGAACGACATCAGGGTCGCGGGCAATCCGTTCCACGGAATGGTCTGGAGGCGCGCATCGACCGCGAGGGTCTCGCCGGACCGGGTCGCGATCATGACGGTGGCGTCGTCAGCCGCGTCCTTTGCCGCCGGAACGCCGCTGAACAGGCGATCGATGCCGCCCTCGCGATGGAACGTGTCGGCGTCCTCGTAGCCGAGCAGCTCAAGCAGCGTCCGGTTCATGTAGATCGGCACCTCGCCACGGCTGACGAGGATGCCGATGGGCAGACGGTCGAGCAGCGCGACGGCACCGGGATCGCGCGGCGGGGCGTCCACGTCGGCGGATCCGGGGGTGCCGGCGGCCAGCGTCGAGGCGACGAGTTCAGCCAGCGCGGGCGGGGAAGCCGGCACTGCAAGGGTGGCAGGTTCTAGTCCTGGTCCCTGTTCTGGTTCCGGCGCGGCGACGACGACCTCGGGACGTCCATCAGGTCCGCCGGGCTGGCGACCACCTGGCCGCGCGGACGGGTCGAGTACGTCCGGACCGGCGACCGGCGGTAGCGCCGCCGCGGCGGCGGGCCGTGCCGCAATGGCGACTGGTTCATGATCATCATTGGCATGCCGGCGCAGATCGTCGACTGGCGCGGAGGCGATCCGATCGGCGGTGCCGGGCCCCCGAGGAGTGTCTGCGGGCGGGTCGGATGCCGGGCCTTCGGCTGCACCGTCCTGCACCTTGCTGGCATCGGGACGCGGCGGTGCATCGGGCAGCGCAGCGGCTCCGGCCGCAGGCTGGAGCGCTTCGCCCGCGGGAGCCTCGTCGTCCCCCTCGACCCGGGCGCCGAGCGCGCGGGCGATCTCGCGGAACGCGTGGCGTTCGCTGCGGGAGAGGCTGGGGGTAATGCCGGACAGCATGGTCCGCGGGCTGACCGGAGCCGACCGCAACGGCACGACATTGGGCTCTGCAGCAGGGGCCCGAGCCACCTCCGGCTCGCGGACAGGCTCCCAGCCGGCGGCAGGCTGCGGGGCGGCGCCTGGCGGTGAGGCGGTCGAAGGCGCGACAGGCGGCGGGGGCGGTGCCACGGCGTCAACGGCCGAGACCTGCGGGACGTCCGGCAAGGCCGAATCGTCGATGACCGGCACAATAAAAGTCGATGCCTGCCCGGAATCCGGATGGGGATCAGCGACCAGCAGGATGAGCGGGGGTTCGGGAACCGGATCCTCATCGCTGTCGCGATCGGCGTCGACTGGGCTGACGGCCACATCCGACGGCGACAGGGCAGCGCCAGCGTCGGTGTCGTGACCTTCGTCACGCCAGTGCTTTTCAGGGTGTCCCTTCCGAACAACCATCGCCTCGGCGTCATCCGGCGAGGCCACAAGGCGATCCGGGGCGTCGACGGGCCCGGTCTCACCGGGTGCCGCTTCCAGCGCGTCGCCGGCTGGCGCCAGCCCTGCAACATCCTGATCGGCAACCTCCCGGGCCACCTCGGCTGCGTCTTGCTCGGGAGAGATGAGGCCCACGGCCGCCAGCGCGATGGCGACGGCGGTCGTGGTCGCGGCAACCGCGGCGACAGGTACGGCGACTGACGGTTCCGCCGCTGCGATCACTGCCGCGGCCGGCGGAGCCGGCGCCAGTGCGTCGAGCCGGGCAACGCCGAAGCCGGCAAACCCGCCGAAGGCACGCCGCGCATCCAGCACCGGGGAGGCGGACAGCAGGACAGGCAGCAGGCCATCGGCACCTGGAACCGGCCACAGGGTCTCGATCCGGTTGAACGTCGCCCCTGCGGCCAGCGCTGCCGCGAGTCGACCCTGCGGATCGACAAGGCCATGGGCCGCCAGATCGGCCAGCGACTCTCCGGGGCGTGGCGCAGCGGCATCGCCGAGCAGCCCAGCCAGTTCCGGCGAGACGGCCGTGAAGCAGCCATCGGCATCCATCTGCCAGGTGAAACGGGCGGTGATGCGGCCGCCGCAGCGGGCGCGCAAAACCTCAACCGTCACGGGTTCGGGTTCAGCCGCGGCTTCGGCCGGCGCGAACAGGCATGCCGGCAGCGGCTGCGCGCCGCTGCTGCCAGCAAGGCCACGGGGCCCCTCCAGCGCGACCGCGAGAAGGGCCTGGCCGGACGGCAACTCAACCTTGCGCAGCGCCAGTGTGACGGCGACAACCCGGCGGCCGGCCGTCAGACGCAGCCGCTCGAGCCGCATGCGCGGCGATGGCGCGAGATCGGCAGCGAGACGGCGGAGATGCGCGACCGGCAGCACGGCCGGATCGAGTGGCGCACCCATGAGAGCATCGGGCGAGGCGGCACCCAGCAGCACCGCACCGGCCCGTGTCGCCCACAGCACGCGGATGTCGGTGTCCAGCAGCAGGACGGCTTCGCCACGGGCTGCAAGCCCGGCCAGCTCGTCACGCAGGGCGGCCAGCCCCGCGGCTGCTTCGATGACATCGGACAAGCCGCGACTCCCGCCATGGCGCGACGCCCCGCCGGCGCCCTGCTGCTAACAAAGAGTAAATATAATGGGCTCAATGCGATGGCGCCACGCCGGAACGCGGCATGCGACGTTGACCTGTTGTTAGCCTTAACGATGGGGGAGCCTGCTTGACAATTGTGCACCGCGTCAATATGTTGCACTGCACAAAACAGGTCGACGCGCGCTTCGGAGCCTCCGCGCGCGGCCGGGTTATCAGGAGTGCTCCGCTCGAGGATGACAACGATGACCCAGAATCCCATGAACTACGAGATCCCGAACGAAGTGCGTGACTTTGCAGAGAAGAGCGTCGACCAGGCCAAGAAGGCCTTTGACGGCTTCCTCGGCGCGGCCAACAAGGCCGTTGCGGCGGCTGAGACCCAGTCGACCACCCTGCAGTCGACCTCCAAGGAAATGGCGCAGAAGACGATCGGCTTCGCCGAAGCCAACGTCAGCGCCGCGTTCGACCTCGCCCAGAAACTGGTCCGTTCCAAGGACATCCAGGAGGTGCTGCAGCACCAGTCCGAGTACCTGAAGACCCAGTTAGCTTCCGTGCAGTCGCAGATCCAGGAGATCGGCACGCACGTGCAGTCGACCGTCCAGAAGGCTGCGACCGAGGCGCAGGCCACCATGCAGAAGGTCGCCGCCGACACCCAGGCGACCATGCAGAAGGCCACCGAGGCTGCCACCAAGCGCAAGTGATCGACCCGCGGGTGGCGGCCTCGCCGCCATCCGCTCAATGCCGGGCCGTAGGGGCGCTGCGACGAGCCCGCCATGCCACCACCGACTGATCGGGCGGCCCCTCCCGCCTCCCCCGCCAGACAAGGGGCGAGGTCAGCTCCCGCAAGAGGACCGACCATGGTTGCCAAAGACTCCAAGCCCCAAACCCCAAACCGTGACACCAGGGCCGCCGATACGCCGAAGACAGCGTCTTCCCGCCCTGCAGCCCCCGCGGGGCCTGCTCCGGTCAAGACCGCCGCCGAAACTGCAAACGCCTCGCCCAGTGCAGCTGCCCCGGCCGTCAAGGCTGCGGGTCCAGCAACGCCTGTTGCCAGGCCCACGCCCAGCAAGGCCCCGGTTGCCAGGGCTCCGGTTGCCCAGACTCCTGTCGCCAAGGCTCCTGTCGCCAAGCCTCTCGTTGTCGATACATCCGCTGCCAAGGCCCTGACCGCGAAGGTTGCGCTGGCAAAGGCTTCTGCGGCAGGGGCCACGCTGGCCAAGGCGCCAGTCGCTCCGGCAACCCCAATCGTCACTGCTGCGCCGGCCAAGGCGGCTTCCGCAGCCCCGGCTGTCAAGCCCGCTGCGGCCAAGGCGCCGACCGCTTCCGCAGTGGCCCCGGCCCGGACGGCCACCCCCGTCAAGCCCGCTACCGCCGCTCAGCCGAAGGCCGCTGCGGCCGCCCCGGTGGCGACGGCCCCACCCGTGGCCAAGCACATCGCCGCGCCGGTGCCAGTCGAGCCCTTCATCCTCGCCGCCCCGGACCAGGCCGATGCGCCTGCATCCGTCGCGGTCGCACCGACCCCGGTTGCCGCGCCCGCCAAGGCGGTGGACAAAACGGCCGCCGCCTCACCTGCAGCCGCCAAGACCAGCAGCACCCCCCCTGACACCGTCAAGGCGGCGGCGCCCAAGGTCGCTGCCGCGGCCAAGCCGGTTGTGGCAGAGACGGTCGTGGCCCAGCCAGCCGTCGAGAAGACAGCCATGGCCAAGACTGTTCTGGCCAAAACTGCTCTGGCCAAAACTGTTCTGGCCAAGACTGTTCTGGCAGAGCCTGTCCCTCCAGAGCCTGTCCTTGCCAATCCCGTTGTGGCCAAGCCCGTTGTGGCCGATCCTGCCGTCGTCGAGGCTACCGCCGCGGTAACCGCTGCGTCGCCTGCGGTATCGGCCAAGGTCGCTGCGGTGCCGGCTGAACGCCTGCCGAAGGCGGTGCAGGAGTTGGCCGAGACCGGCCTTGGCCAGGCGCGTGATGCCTATGAGCGGATCAAGACCGCCGCCGAGACTCTCGC
>JBMOJG010000138.1:0-7284 GCA_049316925.1 Alsobacter sp.
CCGAGCCGAAGGTGAAGGTGGTCGCCCGCTTTCCCGACGGCAGCCACCCGCCTATCATCTACCCGTTCGCCGCGGCGGCCGGCTCCGGCCGGGCCGAGGCGACGCGGCAGTTCATCGCCGCCCTGGCCGGCGCACGGGCCCGCGCCATCTTCGAGGCGCAGGGCTTCACCGTCCTGGTCGCCCCGGCATGCACCAACTGAAACTGGAGACACGTCCCATGAAGATCAGCGCCCGCAACCGGCTCAAGGGCACCGTGGTCGAGGTCACCAAGGGCCAGACCACCGCCCATGTCAAAATCGACGTCCAAGGCATGATCGTCACCGCGGCGATCACCAATGCGGCGGTCGACGAACTCGGACTTGCCGTCGGCCAGGAGGCCTATGCGGTGGTCAAGGCGTCGGACGTGATGGTGGCGGTCGACGATTAGGCCGCCATCATGGTCCGCCGCAACGAGTTGCGCGCCGGCGAGGTGGCGGTCGTCATGCCGCCGCTCACGGATGCCGGGCTGGTGTTCATCGGCCGCATCGGCACGCCGTGGACCGACAGGCTGCACTGTCCCCGCCAAGGGCGCCCGGATGGCCCGCTCTGTACCATCGAGCTGTTCGAACCCTGGGTCGCCGGGCTGGATGGGGTCGCGGCCTATCCGCGGCTCGAGGTGCTGTACTGGCTGCACGAGTCGCGGCGCGACATCGTGCACCAGAGTCCCAAGAACGACCGTTCGGCACGCGGCGTGTTTTCGCTGCGCTCGCCGGTGCGGCCGAACCCGATCGGGACGCAGATCGTGACCGTTGAGCGGATCGAGGGGGCGGTGCTGCATGTGCGCGGGCTCGACTGCCTCGACGGCACGCCGCTGATCGACCTCAAGCCGGACCGGTCCGTGTTCACGCCGCTGGCGCCGCCGCAGCCGGGCGACGTGCAGGTGGGAGACACACGATGATCATGCCTGACCGCCGCAGCATGCTGGCCGGCCTTGCGGCCGCCGCGGCACCACTCCGCGGCATCGCGCAAGAAGCCGCGATCCGCGATTCCGCCGGCCGGCTCGTGCCGGTCCCTGCGGCGGTCGCACGGGTGTTCCCGGCGGGGCCGCCGGCGGCGATCCTGCTCTACACATTGGCGCCGGACCTGCTGCTGGGCTGGCCTCGGGCCAACCGGCCAGACGAGCGCGCGTATCTGCTCCCCGATGTCGGAGCACGGCCCGAGGTCGGGCGCCTAACGGGGAGGGGCAACACGGCCAATCTGGAGGTCGTGCTGCAGCTCAAGCCCGACCTCATCCTCGATGTCGGCTCGACAGCGGCGACCTATGTGTCGCTGGCCGACCGGGTGCAGGAGCAGACCGGCATACCCTACGCGCTGCTCGACGGCCGCCTCGACGCGGCGGCGCAGACCTACCGCAAGCTTGGCCAGCTTGTCCGGCGCGAGCGCGAGGGCGCCGAACTCGCTGCCCAGACCGCGGCGATCCTGACGACCGTCGGCGATCGGGTCGCATCGGTGCCGACGGAGCGCCGGCCACGGACCTATTATGCGCGCGGTCCGCGCGGGTTGGAAACCGGTCTCGCCGGGTCGATCAATGTCGAGTCGATCGAGATCATGGGTGCGCGCAACGTGGCAGGGGAGCGGCGCGGCGGGCTGGCCACCGTGTCGCTCGAGCAGGTGCTGGCGTGGGACCCCGAGGTGATCGTGGCGATCGACCTCGATTTCGTCGCGACCGTGCGCAGCGACCCGGCCTGGGCGTCAGTCGCCGCGGTCCGCAACGGCCGCGTGCATCTGGCGCCGAAGCTGCCCTTCGGCTGGGTGGATTTTCCGCCGTCGGTCAACCGGCTGCTCGGGCTGTGGTGGCTGGGCAAGGTCCTGTACGGCGACCTGTTCCCCGAGGACCTGGCGACCATCGCGCGCGACTTCCACGCGCGCTTCTACCATCTGCCGATCACGGCCGGGCAGGCGGGCCAGATCCTCGCAGGGCGCGGCTGATGCAGCTTGGCACGCGGGGCGGTCTCGCGGTCGCGGGCGTCGTGCTTCTGGCCGGCGTGGTGGTGGCGTTTGCGCTTGGGCGTTACCCGGTGACGCTTGTCGATCTCGTCCAGGTGCTGGCGGCGAAGCTCACGGGCGGTCCCAGCGGCGTGCCGGCGGTGGCCGAGACGGTCATCTGGCAAATCCGGGGTCCGCGCGTGGTGGCGGCGGTGCTGGTGGGTGCGGCCCTGTCGGTGGCCGGCACCGCGTTCCAGGGCCTGTTTCGCAATCCGCTGGTGTCGCCCGACCTCCTCGGGGCGTCGTCCGGCGCGGCGCTCGGCACGGTGATCGCCATCTATTTCTCGTTCGGGGTGGTTGGGATCCAGGCCAGCGCCTTCGCGGGCGGCCTGCTGGCGGTCGCGCTGGTGTATCTCGTCGGATCGACGATGCGGGGCGGGGACACGGTCCTGGTGCTGGTGCTGACGGGGGTGGTCGCCGGCTCGCTGTTCGGTGCCGGGGTCGGGCTGATGAAGTATCTGGCCGATCCCTACAACCAGCTGCCGGCGATGACGTTCTGGCTGCTGGGCAGCCTCGCCGGCACGACGGCGTCGGATCTGCTGCCGCTGTTTGGCCCGATCCTCGCCGGCACCGTGGTGCTGCTGGCGCTGCGCTGGCGGATGAACGCCATGAGCCTGCCGGAGGAGGAGGCCCGCGCGCTCGGCGTGCCGACCGGGCGGCTGCGGATCGCCGTGGTGGCGGCGGCGACGCTGGTGACGGCGGCCAGCGTCGCAGCCGCAGGCATTGTCGGCTGGGTTGGGCTGGTCGTGCCGCATCTGGCGCGCTTTCTCGTCGGTCCGAGCTTTCCGCGCCTGCTGCCGACCGCGGCGGTGCTGGGGGGCGGCTACCTGCTGCTGATCGACACCGTGGCGCGCACCGTCTCAAGCGTCGAGGTGCCGCTCGGCATCCTCACCGCCGTCATCGGCTCGCCCTTCTTCATCGCGCTGCTGCGCAAGTCGCACCGGACCTGGTCGTGATCCTCGAAGCCCGCCAGCTGGCCATTGGGTATGGCGACCGGGTGATCGGGCAGGGGCTCGACGTCACCGTCGGGCCGGGCGAGGTGCTGGCGCTGCTCGGTCCGAATGGCGGCGGCAAGACGACCCTGCTGAAGACGCTGCTGGGCCTGATCCCGCCGCTTGCCGGCGAGGTTCTCATCGCCGGGCGGCGCCTGTCTGAGCTTGCGCTGAAGGATCGGGCGAAATTGCTGGCCTATGTGCCGCAGGTGCATGCCGGCACCTTCGCGTTCACGGTCGAGGACGTGGTGCTGATGGGCCGCACTGCCCATGGCGGCATTCTGAGCCGTCCGTCGGAACGCGACCGTGAAATAGCGGCGGCTGCGATCGCGCGCCTCGGGATCATGGCGCTGGCCGGGCGGCCCTACACGCTGATTTCCGGTGGCGAGCGCCAGCTTGCCCTGATCGCCCGGGCGCTGGCCCAGGAGCCGCGGCTGGTCGTGCTCGACGAGCCGACGGCCAGTCTCGATTTCGGCAATCAGGGGATCGTGATGGCGGAGATCCGCCGCCTCGCCGAAACCGGCCTCGCGGTGGTGTTCTCGACCCATGATCCCAACCACGCCCTCCGGCACGCCGACCGGGCCATGCTGATCCGTGGGGGCCAGTGCGTCGCCAGCGGGCGATCTGCCGACGTGATCAGCCGCGACGCCCTGCAGGGCCTCTACGGTTGCCGCGTCGACCTCGTCGGCACCGCGCCTGAGCTGGCCTTCCTGCCGGCGGCAGGGCCGCTCCCCGAGTCCTGAGCCAGGTCCTGTGCTGAGCGCTCATCGTCGTCATTGACGGGCAGAGGCCGCGGCCTCTACATCTGCCGCATGAGGCAGCGGACCGTCCGGACAGGTTGCTGGCGCACGATCCTGGCGATCGGGCTGCTGTATGTGTTCGTGCTGCAATCGCTGCTGGCGCCGGTGCTTGCGGCTACGGCGCCCCGCGACGGTCTGCCGGCCGGCCAGGTGCTCTGTTCGGACCTCAACACGGCGCACACAGCGCCCGCAGATCAGCCTGCAGCCCACCACCCGGACTGCTGCGACATCGGCTGCCCGATGCGGGTGGCCAGTCTGGACGTTCCGTCCCTGGCCTTCGCCGCAGTCGATTATCCGTCGCTCGCGGGGCGCTGGCATGCTGCGTCCCATGGTGTCGTCAGCGCCGTCGGGCCGCCACGCCCGGACCGGTCGGCATCGCCGCAAAGTCCCAGAGCTCCTCCGGCCTTCGTCATCTGATCGGTCTCGCTGCGCGAGACGCCAGTGCCGTGCATCCGATGCCGGCAGTTGCGATCCCATGACAAGGTTGTCCCATGCTCACTCTCTGCTCCCTGGCTGTTGCCGGCGCAAAAGCGCTGTGCACCCTCTCCGTTCCATCGTCGGCTGCCCGCAGGGCACGCCTCCAGGCTGCGGCCGTCGCGCTGTTCGCCCTCTCCACTCTCGGCCTGGCTGGCGGCGGGCCCGCCCAGGCAGCGCCGGCCACCGTGGTCGACGCGGTCGGACGCTCGGTGACCATCGAGGCACCGGCACCGCGCATCGTGCTGATGTTCAACTATGAGGAGGCGACGGCCGTCGCCGGTCCGGCCGGCTGGGACCGCATCGTCGGCATTTCGAAGGGCCTGTGGGCCGGCTGGCGGCCGGCCATCTGGCAGCGCTATGTCGCGGTGGTGCCGCGGATCGCCGAGGCGGTCGATGTCGGCAACACCGAGGATGGCGATTTCAGCGTCGAGAAGACCATCGCGCTGAAGCCGTCGGTCATCGTGATGCCGGAATGGGCCTATGCCAGCCTGAAGACGGCGCGCGAGCAGCTCGAGGCGGCGGGAATTCCGATCGTGGTGATCGACTACAACGCCCAGACCGTCGAGCGGCACGCCGCGAGCACGCGGGCGCTCGGCGTCGTGTTCGGCGCGCAGGGGCGGGCCGAGGAACTCGCCAGCCTTTACGAGAAGGAGATGGCCGACATTCGCCGCCGCGTTGCCTCGGCCACCGGGGCCAAGGCCAAGGTCTATGTCGAGCTCGGCCAGGCCGGGCCGGAGACGGTCGGCAACAGCTACACCACCACCATGTGGGGCAAGATCCTCGACACGCTCGGGGCGGAGAACATCGCCATCGGCCGCGTCCCCGGTCCGTGGGGGCCGGTCAATCCGGAATATGTCCTCGCCGCCAACCCGGACCTGATCTTCATTGCCGGATCGTCGTGGCTGAACCGGCCGAAGGCGGTCAAGACCGGCTATGGCACAGAGCCGGAGACAACCCGGCAGAGCCTCGCACCCTACGCCGCGCGGGCCGGCTGGGAGAACCTCAAGGCGGTCAAGACCGGCGAGGTCCACGCCATCGAGCATGGGTTGGCGCGCACGCTGTTCGACTTCGCGGCGACCCAGTACATCGCCAAGCGGCTCTATCCGGCGGCGTTTGCCGATGTCGATCCGGTGGCCTCACTGCGGCGCTACCACGAGGCCTATCTGCCCGTGCCGTTCAGCGGCACGTGGATGCTGCCGCTGAAGCCATGAGGACCGCCGCCTCGGCGGCCGTCCTGGAGTACCGCCGGCTGTCGTCACGACGGTTGGCGGTGCTCGCTGTTTTCGGCTGCATCCTCTTCGCCACAGTGACGTTGGACGTCGCCACCGGCCCGGCCTTCCTCCCGGTTGGAGCGGTGGTGCGCGCCCTGCTGGGTCAGTCCGGGGATCCGACCGTCCAGGTGATCGTCTGGAGCCTGCGCCTGCCAATCGCCTTCATGGCGGTGGTGGTCGGTGCCGCGCTCGGGCTGACCGGTGCGATCATGCAGACGATCCTGAACAATCCGCTGGCGAGCAGCTACACGCTCGGCATCTCGGCCGGCGCCGGTTTCGGCGCGGCGCTGGCCATCGTCGCCGGTAGCGCGCTGCCGCTGCAGTTTCGCGAAACCGATGCCGTGGCGCTGTGCGCTTTCCTGTTCGCCGGCCTCAGCTGCGCCGCCGTCTACGCCATCGGCAGCGTCCGGGGCGGAACGTCGGAGATGCTCGTGCTGGCGGGCATCGCGCTGATGTTCCTGTTCCAGGCGCTGCTGTCGCTGCTGCAGTTCATCGCCTCGCCGGAGGCGCTGCAGCAGGTGGTGTTCTGGCTGTTCGGCAGCCTGCAGAAGGCAACCTGGGGTAAGCTCGCTGTCGTGGCGGCAACGTTGGCCGTCTGCGTGCCGCTGCTGGTCCGGAATGTCTGGCGGCTGACGGCCATGAAGCTCGGCGACGAGCGGGCAAGGGGACTGGGCGTCAATGTGCGCCGGGTCCGGATCGAGTGTTTCGTGCTCGTCTCCGTCCTCACCGGCGCGGCAGTCGCCTTTGTCGGTACGATCGGCTTCATCGGCCTCGTCGCGCCGCATGCGGCACGGATGCTGGTGGGCGAGGACCAGCGCATCTTCCTGCCGGCATCGGCGCTGTCGGGGGCAATCCTGCTGTCGGCGGCGTCGGTCGCCAGCAAAACCGTCCTGCCCGGCGCGCTCGTGCCGATCGGCATCGTCACGGCGATGATCGGCGTGCCGTTCTTCACCTGGCTCGTGCTGCGCGGCCGCAGGAGCTACTGGTGAGCATCACCCTGCAGAACCTCGGCGTCCGTTACGGGGCGCGCGTCGCGCTGGCCGATGTGTCGTTCACGGCTCAGCGCGGCCGCGTCACGGCGGTGTGCGGCCCCAACGGCTCGGGCAAGTCGTCGCTGGTGCGCGCGGTTGCCGGGCTGACGCCGTCGACGGGATCAATCGGGCTGGACGATCCGGCGGGCGGGGGCGGGCGGCCGCGCGTCGGCTATATGCCGCAAGACATCACGGCGCCGCCGGCGCTGAGCGCCATCGAGGTCGTGCTGCTGGGCCGGCTGTCGTCGCTGGCGCTGCGCATCGACCCCGCTGACCTGGAGGCCGCAGCCGGCCTCCTTGATCGGCTGGGTATCGCTTCCCTCGCCAACCGCGACGTCCGCGAGCTGAGCGGCGGCCAGCGCCAGCTGGTGTTCCTCGGCCAGGCGTTGTGCGGATCGCCAGGGGTAATCCTGCTCGACGAGCCGACCAGCGCGCTCGATCTGCGTCATCAGCTGCAGGTCCTCAGCCTGCTGCGCGAGCTGGTGCGGGAGCGCGGCCTGACCTGCCTCGTCGTGCTGCACGACCTCAACGCCGCAGCGCGCTATGCCGATGACGTCGCGCTGCTGGCAGGGGGCCGGTTGGTCGGGTTCGGTCCACCCGCCGGCATCTTCACGCGCGACAGTGTTGCCCGCGCCTTCGGCGTCGAGGCGGCTGTCGGCATGGCGCCGGATGGATGTGTGACGGTCAC
>JBMOJG010000139.1:0-7265 GCA_049316925.1 Alsobacter sp.
CCGACCGTGGCCGGGATGGAGTGGCGCAAAGCCTGGGGCAGAATGATCAACCTCATCTGAAGGTGCCAGGGCAATGCGAGCGAACGAGCGGCCATCCACTGTCCCTCCGGGAGAGCCTGGATGAAACCCCGCCAGATCTCGCCCAAGAATGCCGAGGCATAGAGTGTGAATGCAATGACGATCGCTGACCACGCGTCTATGCGAAGACCAAACAGTACTGCAAGGCCGTAATAGACGACGAAAAGCTGCATCAGCACAGGCGTTCCTTGGAAGACCTGGATGTATGCAGCGGACAACCAACGCAGCCAACGCAAGGGGGATGTGCGCGCAACGGCAACCAAGAGGCCACCGACGATCCCGACACTGAACGCGATGGCCGTCAGGAGGATCGTCCAACGCAGCGCGCCGAGGAGGAAGAGGAACTCTGGGGTGCCGAAGGTTCTCATGCGAGGCTCTGCGCAGTAGTTCCGCGCCGGAACAGCCACCAATGAAGCCCCGCGAACAAGGCTTTGAAACCCATGGCCATTGCAAAATAAATCGCGGTAGCTATGAAATAAAATTCGAAAGAACGAAACGTCGTAGACTGGAGAGAATTTGTGAAGGCTGTTAAATCGTCTGCAGAGATAGCAGCAATTACGCTTGAACCAAGCATCAAGAGAATAAACTGGCTAGTCAAGGCAGGATAGACGATGCGTAACGCCTGCGGCATGAGGATGAGACGAAAAATCTGCAGCCGCTTGAGGCCGAGCGCACGGCCCGCCTCGATCTGGCCGGGGCCGACCGCGCCGAGGCCGGCCCGTATGATCTCGGTTGCATAGGCGCCGAAGTTCAGGGCCATCCCGGTGAAGGCCGCTTGGTTGGCGTCCATGCGCAACCCGATTGCCGGGAGGGAGAAGTACAGGACAAAGAGCTGGACTAGGAAAGGCGTATTTCGGAAGAGCTCGACATAGCTGCGGACGACCGCGCGGATCGTTCGAAAGGGATTGCCCAGCAGGAATGCACAGGCCGCCGCCAAGGCCAGTCCGGCCGCCGCCGAGGATAGCGACAGCACGAGGGTGAGCCACGCTCCGGCCATAAGACGGGGAAAATTGTCCCAGACGACGCCGAACTGGAATACGTAGGTCAAGCGGGCCTCCGCAGGGGACTGCGCGGGCGGCTCTTGCCGCCCGCGATCATTTCACAGGGGTGGCAGCTCGACGAGCTTCACACCCGTATACTTCTCGTAGATCTCGGCGAGGACACCGTTCTGCTTGTTGATGAACACCCAGGTGCGGATCCAGTTGAGAAGGTCTTGATCGCCCGGTTTCACTGCCGCGGCATAGAAGGCGGTTCGCACTGTGAACTTCGCCTCGATCGGCCTCTGCGGATTGCGGTCTGCGACGGACTTGGCCGCGAAGGCGGACATGCCGGCGCCATCCACTTGGCCGGAGAGGACGGCCTGAATGGTGGCGGCGATGTCGTCGAAGTAGACGAGGTTCGTCCCCAGGGGAGCGATCTTCGGCACCTCTGCCTCCTCCAGCGTGCCCCTGGTCAGGCCGATGCGCTTACCGGCAAGATCCGCGGCGGACTTGATCGTGGTCCCAGCGGGGCCGGCGATGACGATGCTGAGGGCGCCATGGGGAGGCGCGAAGGCGACCGTCTTCGCACGGTCCGCAGTGATCGAGAGCGATGAGATGGCGACGTCTGCGCGTCCCGACAGAAGAGCAGGGATCCGGTTGGGTCCAGTGACCTGAACCAACTCGAGTTCGACGCCAAGATCCTTGGCAAGCTGGCGGGCCGTGGCGATTTCGGAACCGTCAGGCTTGCCATCCTTGTCGAGTGTTCCGAAGGGTGGGGACGTCACCTCAGCGGTGATGCGAACCTTCTTCTCCTTGAGGATGCGGTCGAGCGCTTGCGCCGCCGCACCACCGCTTGAGGTGGCAAACACTGCCGCTGCCGCAACGGCTGCTAGTGCGCCCATCAGGACATTTCGCATGCGTGTTCCTCCGATGCCGGGACAGTCGTTGTATCGCCAGTTCACCGAACTGGCCTGTGATCGCTGTCTGCCCTTCCAGGATCGCCAGAGAGAGTCATCTGTCCTCACCGCGAAGCGCCGCCACGCCCGTGGCTAGAGCGCCTTTCAAGAGGCCGATATCGGTGCCGTAGCAGAACACGCTGAAGCCGCGGTCGCGCCAAGATAGCGCGGTCGCAACGTCGGGTGCGAGGATCCCGGCAGGCTTGCCGTGACGACGGCAAGCGGCCACGAAGGTCTTGACGGCCTCGTCGAAGGCGGGATTGTTGAACTGGCCGGTGATGCCCATGGAATCGGTGAGGTCGAAGTGGCCGAGCCAGCCCACGTCGATCCCGGGGGTTCCGAGAATGGCATCGGCATTGGCGATTCCACGTACAGTTTCCACGAGCGCGATCACGACTGTCCTGTCGTTCGCTGCCCGGATCTTTTCTCGGACGTCGCCGTCCGTATAGTCGTCGTGGGCGACGCCGAAGCCGAGGCCGCGCGTGCCATCTGGCCGGTAGCGGCACCAACGGGCGATGTCCGCGGCCTGCTCCGCTGTCTCGACCATGGGAACCATGATGCCCATTGCCCCGGCATCCAGGACGGGGGCGATCAGGTGGCTTTCTCCGGCTGGGACCCTGACGAACGGCATCAGCGGCAGACCACGCGCTGCGGCCAACTGGACCTTCAGCGCGTCCATGCCGATGCCGCTATGCTCCATGTCGAGGATGACGAATTCGGCACCCGCCGCCGCCAAGATGGCTGGCAGCCCAGGCGTGAAGAACTCGAACGCCATGGTGCCGACGGCACCGTGGCCGGCGGCGAGGCGCTCGCGCAAGGGGTTGGAGCGCATGGTCATGACAGTGCCTCGGGGAAGGGGTGGCCGAAGCGCTCGCCCAGATCGAACAATTGCTGGATGGTCTGCGCATCAAGGGGAATGCCCTCGCGCTGGCGCGATTCTCGGGTCCGTCTTTCGATGTCGCCTGGAAGCAGCACTGCCCCTCCCGGCGTGGCTGGACGCGACGCCCGGCTCCACGCGGCCAGCCGTTCGACGTCCGCGCTGAACATATCCACGCCGCCGAACGCTGCGGGATCAAAGGCCAACGTCAGCATGTTGTTGACGAGCCGACCGGCGCTCGGATTGCTCGGGTGGCTGCTTCCTCCACCTGTCAGCGATCCAGCCAGCACCTCGCAGATCACTGACAGCCCGGATCCCTTGTGCCCACCAAAGGGCAGAATCGCCCCAGGCGGATCGGCATAGAACGCCTCGGGATCTGTCGTCGGTCGCCCGCTGCCATCGAGCATGCAGCCCTCGGGGATGCTTTCGCCCTTGTTGCGTGCAACCTGGATCTTGCCCTCCGCGACGATCGATGTCGCGATGTCGAGTACGATTGGCTCCTGGCCGGCGATCGGGACGCCGGCAGCAAGGGGGTTTGCCGAGAGGCGTCGGTCGCTGCCGCCGAACGGAGCGACCAGGATCCCAAACCCGCTGGTGTTGACGAAATGGAACGATGCTAGGCCGGCATCCGCAAGCAACTCCGCCCAGGCCCCAATGCGTCCCAGATGCCCGCAGTCGCGCAGCGCCAGCGCGCAAAGGCCATGGGCTTTGGCGCGCTCGATCGCGAGGTCCATGGCTTCAAGACCCACGGACTGCCCATAGCCGAAGCCGCCACTGGCGACGACGATTGGTCCGGCATCACTGACCACGGCGAGCCGCTGATTCTGCAGCAGCATCCCCTGGGCAACCCAGTCGAGATACTTGGTCATCCGGATGAGCCCATGAGAGTCATGGCCCACCAGATTCGAGGCGACGAGATGCCGTGAAACGGCCACGGCCTCGTTCTCGTTCGAGCCGGATGCCATGAGCACGGCGACGGCCCAGCGTTCGAGGAGTTCATGCGCGTGACGACGCGATCCGCTTGCTTCAGTCATGGTCGGTGTATCCAGCTGATGTAGTGTGGCTCCTGGCGAGCAGCAGTGCGTAGTCGACGGCCTCCAGCAGACTTTGCGGGGATGCGATGCCCTGTCCGGCAATGTCTGCTGCTGTCCCGTGATCGACCGACGTGCGAATGATGGGCAGGCCCAGCGTGATGTTGACGCCCGAGAGGCCTACCCAGCGGCGTGTTTCGGGATCGACGCGGAAGCCAAGGAGCTTCACCGGGATGTGCCCCTGGTCATGATACATCGCGACCACCGCATCGAACTCGCCGGCCGCTGCCTTGACAAAGACGGTGTCGCCGGGATGAGGCCCGGTCAGGACGACGGCGGGATCGCCGAAGGCGGCAATAGCCGGCGCGATCACCTTGGCGTCCTCAAGACCGAAGAGCCCGCCTTCCCCAGCATGTGGGTTGAGCCCCGCCACGGCGATTCTGGGTCGGTCTAGCCCGAGCCCCCGCAACGCGGCCGCGGTGAGCCGGAAGACTCGGTCAAGCCTCTGCGCTGTGATCAAGCGTGGCACATCTGCCAGTGCCACATGAGTCGTGGCGTGGCTTACGCGGAGATTGCCATGGGCCAGCATCATCACGGTCCCGGATGTCCCGGTGAGAGCGGCGAGCATTTCGGTATGGCCGGCGTAGGGATGGCCGGCCAGGTGAAGCCCCTCCTTGCTGAGGGGGCCAGTGACGACGGCGTCGATCCGCCGCGCCAGTGCATCCGTCACGGCGGCATCCACGGCCGCATAGGCTTGTTGGCCCCCCTCGGCCGTCACCGAACCCGGGGTCGGCGAGCCCGCCGCGCCGCCGATATCGTGGAGCGGCACGTGGGGGAAGACGGCGGCTTCGCCGGGACGACCGACGGTGAGCCGGGCTCCAAGCACTCGGGCAGCGACGTCGAGAGCAGACCGGGCTCCATAGACCACCGTCGTCAACTCGCCCCTCGCAATGCGCGGGGCGAGTTCGGCGAGGGCCTTGAGGGTGATCTCAGGGCCGATCCCTGCGGGATCTCCCAGTGTGATGCCGATGCGGGGTGTCATTGCTGCCTTCCCTGCCACACCGACTTAACCAGATCCGCCAGGGCAAGCGGTGAACCGAAGGCGCCCGCCTTGGTGATCACGATCGTCCCCGCCCAGGGGCCGCCCTCGATCCTGGAGACCGGGAAGCCAGGCTTCCATTCGCCCAGGACGAGCAGCGAGCGGGCGTGGACCGCGGTACAAAGGCGGTGTGCCGTGTCGCCTCCACCGCAAACGAGGAGATCGGGGCGGCACAATCCCACGACACAATCGAACATTGTGGCGAACCACTCGGCCGCAGCCTGCGGCGTCAGTGTCTCCTCAACCCCTAGGCTGGCGAGCCCGGTGGCAGCAAGCAGGCCCGCGAGTTTGTCGGCCGTACCGGCAGGATCGCGTGGCACACCGCGCACTTGGGTTCCAGGGGCCATCTGCTCCAGCGCGGCGAGCTGGATACGCGTCGCCGGGTGCTTGCTTCCGAGCAGCATGAGGATGCGTCGCGCTGGCGCTGCAGCGTATTTGCGCGGGGCGCCCGACAAAGCTCTGGCCAGGCCGGACGTTCCACACCAAAGGACCGGCCTTTCCCAGCCGGCACACCGCGCAATGAGGTCCAGGTCTTCCTGGCTCGCGGCGTCGCACACAACGACGCCCGCTCCACCCCTGGCCTGACCGCGGGAGACGGCGCGCGCCCCTGGCAGCACAGTCGCCAGGCATGGGCCAACCTCGTGCCAGGGCTCATCTGTGCTCGACCGCGCCCGTTGGACGCTGCCCTTCGTAATCCGGTGCTGGGCGGGGAAGGCCGGGGCGACGACGATGGTTGCGTAGCGTTCCGTCCGGCAGCAGACGTCGAGTTCGGCCATCGTGTTCCCGCGGAGCAGCGAGTCGATCTTCTTGAACGCGATCCCTTTCTGGCCGTCGCGCTCAAGCCACGCCCTAACGCGTTCTTGCGCCAGAGCCTGGGATAGATCGCGGGTGTCGCTGTCGAGAGCCCGCAAAGATCGATGCGGCTCGAAGGCCTCCTCCGCCCAGGCCACCTGAATGGGGCCCCATGACGAGAAAGGCGCGGCGCTGTCTAGCGCTCCCGTAAGGTCGTCTGCAAGGAGCCGCAGCATGGTCATGACCGAACCACTCTGGCCAGGGCCAGTGTCACGCCGACGTTCTTGATCGCCTTGCGTTGCCGTGACGTCAGTCCATCGTCGCAGACAAGCGTCGCGGCGGCCGACAGCGGGCAGACGCGCCGAAAGGCAGGTTGCTCGAACTTTGAGCTGTCGGCCAGAACCACCATCTTGCGCGTTGCAGCCGCGAGGCGGCGCTTGGTTTCGGCGATCTCGAGTGAAGTGTCGCTGAGCCAAAGCCGTGCCAAAGCATGGGCTCCGATGAAGGCGACGTCCGCCATCAGTCCTTCCACGAAGCTGTGGCCCGGCTCCCCAATCAACGTGTAGGAATCTGGACGCAACGTTCCTCCCGTCACGATCAGCGTCACATGCGGGCAGGTTGCGAACAGATGAGCGATGCGCAGGTCGTTCGTCACCGCCGTGAGCGAAATTCCGCGCCGGACGATTGCGCGGGCCGCCTCTAGCACCGTCGAGCTTGAGTCGAAGATGACGCACTGACCCTCCTCCACGATGTCGGCAGCCTTGGCGCCGATGGCCGCCTTCGCCGCGTGCGCCACGCCGGAACTGATATCGGCGGAGGGTTCGAAGGTGGCGCGCAACCGCGTCCGTAGCATGGCACCGCCATGTGTGCGCTCCAGATACCCACGCTCGGTGAGGAAATCGAGATCGCGTCGAACGGTGGCCAGCGACGCTCCGATTCCGGAAGCCAAGGTCTGGATCGAAGCGGCGCCGGCCCGCCGGACGGCGTCGAGGATCAAGGCGTGGCGTTCGGCGGGGATCACGGGGATCTCAGGGCAGGTCACGCACAGTGGTGCCGATCAACTCAGCCATGATGCTGCTGAGGACCGGCATGTATTGTTCGCCGTGCCCCCGTGCATTGGCGAGTTGGTAGATCTGGTTCGCCGTCTGCGCCATGAAGGAGGGCGCCCCTGAGGCCTCCGCCATGCGGCAATAGTATCGCAGATCCTTGCCGGCGATCCGCATGGGGCCCTTCAGACGAGAATCGTCCCCGGCCAGCGGCCAGGGCATGACCATCTGGAACATGGCGCTGTTGGCTCCGCCCGAGGAAACCACGTTGTAGAAGGTTTGGAGGTCGACTCCCATCTTCGCAGCCGTCGCGACCGCCTCCGCGATGATTGCGTTGTTGGCGATGGAGATGAAGTTGTTCAGCAGCTTCATCGTGTGGGCCGACCCGAGCGGTCCTGTTTCGATG
>JBMOJG010000140.1:0-7243 GCA_049316925.1 Alsobacter sp.
CGAGCACGACGCCCGCATACATGATGATGACGAAGTCGACGCCGACATGCGGCTGGACGGGGTAGTAGATGACCAGCAGTCCGCCGGCGATGCCGGCGATCGCCGTGCCGAGGCCGAAGGCGATATGGTGGGCGCGCGCCACGTCAATGCCCATGTAGAGCGCCGCCTCAGGGTTGACGGCGGCCGCCCGCAGCGACTTGCCGAGGCGGGCATTGCGGATGAACCAGAACAGCCCGGCCGACAGGACGATGCAGATCACCGCGTTGACCGTGCGGGCCTTGTTGAGGAACACGGCGCTGAAATCGTCATAGAGCAGCGGGATCTCCCAGGCGGTCGACGACAGCGGCGAGACGATCGACACCGGGTTGGAGCCGAGCAGGATGTGGGCGCCGTTCTGCAGAACCAGCGCAACACCAAGCGTGAGGATCAGCTGGGCCTGGTGTGCGTCGCCCTCCGACAGGCCGGAGACGCTGAGCCCCGTGGTGCGCGAGATCAGCAGCTTGTTCAGCAGGTAGCCGGCGGCGAACAGCAGCGGGCCGGCGACCAGCGCGGCGACGAACGGGGCCGCCAGTCCGAAGATCGTCGAGGGCAGCACGAAGGTGGCGATGAAGAGCGCCAGATACATGCCCAGCATCATCAGGTCGCCCTGGGCGAAGTTGATGACACGCATGATGCCGAAGATCAGCGCCAGACCTACGCACAGCAGGCCATAGATGCAGCCGACCGAAAGGCCGGCGACCAGCGTCTGCAGGATTTGCTCGACAAGCATCGGTCGCCTTTCCCTACAGGACCGCAATGGGGGCGATGGGGCTCGCGGTGCCGCCGACGATGGGCAGGGCGGACGCCACGAACAGGAATTCGGTCGCGCCTGCGGTGGCGAGTGTGTCGAGAACCAGCCCCTCGAGCAGCGGGATCCCGTAGTCGCGCATCAGCCGCATGTGGACGGGAAACAGCGTGCCCTCGGGGAACGGCAGCACCTCGATGGCGTAGTTGTCGGCACCGACGAGCGCCACGTCGGCGCGCGCCAGCATCAGGCCGGCCTCAAGGTCGATTCCCGGCTCGCGGAAGAAGTCCGGCGTCCGGTTGCCGGTGTTGCGCTCGAGCCAGCCGGTGCGGATCAGCACGGCGTCGCCCGCACGAAGGGTCACGCCGGCCCGCGCGATCGCTATGGCGAGAATGTCGGCGCTGATCGTCTCGCCATCCTCGAACGGCGCGCCTTTCACGGCGACACAGTCGAGCAGGATGCCGCGCGTGACGATCGGGCCAAGGGTCTCTGCCCCCGAGCGCGACGCCCCGGTGCTGCGCACGGTGTTGCCGGAGGCGCCGTTGTACAGCTGATCGCCGTACCAGACGTGGCACAGGCAATCGATATGGGTGCCGACATGCAGCGGCAGGAACAGCGTGTCCTCGGCAAACTGGAAGCCGAAGGGCCGGCGGCCGCCGGCCGCATAGTCGCCGCCGTCGCGCCCCATGAAGTGGGCGGGCCGCGGCCGGTGACCCGGTGCCATCATCGCTTCCGAGATCGGCTGGGCAAGGCTGAGGATACGGCCCTGCCGCGGCAGCGCCAATCCCGCCATCACCTCGGCCGGGCCGATCAGGTTCAGCGCGCCGCGCTGGTCGTCGTCGCCCCAGCGGCGCCAGGCTTCCTCAGCCACGGGGCGGTTCCCCGGACGCGTCCTGCTCGATGGCGATTTTTTTCAGTTCGCGGCGCTGGAGCTTGCCCGTGGGCGTCGTCGGCAGGCTCGCGGTGACCTCGATCCGGTCGGGGATCTTGTATTTGGACGCCGCCGCCCTGCAGTGGGCCAGCAATTCGGCGGCGGTCGGCATGTGGCCCAGCTTGGCGACCACATAGGCAATGACGCGCTCGCCGCGCTCGCGGTCCGGCACGCCGACCACACCGGCGCTTTCCACGCCGGGGTGCAGCAGCAGGACGTTCTCGACCTCGGCCGGCGAGACGTTGATGCCGGCACGCTTGATCATCTCGGAGTGGCGGCCGACGAAGACGAAGTCGCCGCTGTCGTTGATGCGGCCGACGTCGCCTGTGCGGTAGAAGCCGTCAGGCGAGAAGGCGATCTCGTTCTGGTCGGCTGAGACGCCGGAATAGCCGCGGGTGATGTAACCGCGCACCTCGGCCAGGCCGGGCTCGCCCGGCGGCACAGGCTGGCCCGTCTCGATGTCGACGAAGCGCAACTCATTGCCAGGCAGAGGCGGGCCCTGGCAGTTCATGCGCCTTTCGAGCGGCCAGTGGTGCCAGGTGACGCAGCAGTTGCCATACGTCTCGGTGGCCCCATAGACGTTGCACAGCTCGCTGGCGCCCAGCCCTTCCGCGGCTTCGCGCAGGTCCTCGGGGGAGCCGATCGTCAGGCCGGTGCGCAGCGAGCGCACCCGGTCCCGGCTGAAGCCCGGCTCGCGCAGCAGCGCCGCGGTCATGCCCGGCAGCGTGTAGATCGCCGTGCAGCGATGCGCCTCGATCAGGTCGAGGGCGCGCTTGGGCTCGAACCGGTCCTGCAGGACGACGGCCGCGCCATGGGTGAAGGCTGCCGACATGGCATTGGCCGAGCCATAGGACCAGAAAAGAGGCGGTGACAGAAACACCCGGTCGCCGGGCCGGTAACCCTGGCGCTCGCCGATGTTGAAGCCGTTTTCGACAATGCCGTGCTGGAGCAGGCGCACCGCCTTGGGATGGGCGCTCGAGCCTGACGTGTAGAGGACGAGGCCATCGTCTCCGGCGTTGGCGGCCTGCCCGGGCGGCAGGTCAACGTCGCCGGTCGCGGATGCGGTGAAATCCTCGAACCGGGTGAAGCCGCTGCTCGCAGGGGAATCGAACAGGATCAACTCGCGGAGCGCGGGGTAGGGCTCCGAAGGGCTCGATCCGGCCGCTAGCTCCGGAAGAAGCGCCCGCAAGTCGCCCGCATAGTCGCGGTCGCCGAAGCGGGCGGATGCAAAGAGCAGAACGATGCCGGAATCGCGGAAGAGAAAATCAAGCTCCTGGCGGGTCGACCATGTGCTGAACGGCACCGCGACCGCCCCGGCGGCGCCTGCGGCCAGTGCGACCTCGATCCATTCCCGGCGGTTCTGCGCCAGAATGCCGATGCGCTCGCCGCGGGTGATGCCGCGCCCCACGAGCGCTGCCGCAATGGTCTGCACGGAGGCCGCCAGGCCAGCGAAGGACAACACGGTGTCGCCATCGATGACGGCGGGAGCGTCGCCATAGCGCTCCGCCTGTTCACGGGCGAGGTCGAACATCGTACGGGCGAACGGAGCCCTCACGAGCTCCGCTCCGCCGGTGTGGCCACCGTTTCGCTGTTGATCCCGAGCCGCCTCATCGCCAGACGTTCCTCCCGTATCGTTGGTCAGGAAACTACTCAGTAGCTTGACTTTCCGTCAAGTCTGCTGCGGTCTTAGTCGGTAGATTTTCTGGAGAGGCTTAGCCATGGAGATAGCGTTTTTCGGGTCGACCCTGAACCGTCCCGAGTGCGTACTGGCGCACGAGAGCGGCACGGTTTTTTGTTCCGATTCAACGGCTTCGGGCGGCGTCTCGGTGATCCGGCCGGACGGGACGACGTCCCGCATCCTGTCGAACGGCCGGGCGATTGTGCCAAACGGCATTGCCCTGCAGGCGGACGGATCGTTCCTCATCGCCCATCTGGGCACTGAGGACGGCGGCATCTTTCGGCTCTGGGCCGACGGGACTCTCGAGCCGTTCCTGGTCGAACTTAGCGGACGGCCCCTGGCACCAAGCAATTTCGTCCACCGCGACGGCCTCGACCGGCTGTGGATCTGCGTCAGCACCGAACTGCGCCCACGCCACCTGGCCTACCGCGCCGAACTGACCGACGGGGTGATCATCCTGGTCGACAAGGCGGGCGCCCGCGTCGTGGCGGAGGGGCTTGGCTACACCAATGAGTGCGTGGTCGACCTGGAGAAGGGCCGGCTCTACGTCAACGAGACGTTCGGACGCCGGCTCACCGGCTTCACCATCCGGCCTGACGGCTCGCTGGCCGACCGGCAGGTCATCACCACCTTCGGCGCCGGCGACTTTCCGGACGGCCTGTCGCTCGATGTCGATGACGGGCTGTGGGTGACGAGCGTGGTCAGCAACCGGCTGATCCGCGTCGACCCGCACGGCCGGCAGGAGATTGTCCTCGAACAGTCCGACCCGGCGGCTGTTGCCCTGGTGGAAGAGGCGTTCGCAGCCGGCCGGATGCACAAGGACGATCTCGCCTCGACGATGGAGATGGGGCTCAGGAACCTGTCGAGCCTCGCCTTCTGCGGTTCCGACATGAGGTCGGGCCTGCTGGGATCTCTGGGCAACGATGGATTGGTGAAGATCCGGCTGCCAGTCGCGGGCCGGAAGCCGGCCCACTGGAGCCAGGCCTTGCCCGTGTAGGCAAGGACACTACCAAACGGACACCGGCAGTCGCGATCGGGCGTCGGGGTTACACGCGGGCTTGTGCCTGAGAGGCTTCTTTGGGCCCTCCATCCTTGCCCGCCGCCGTGTCGGCTGGCTATACGGCATCCCAACAGCATGAGAGCGGACAGCGACGCAGATGGACAGTTTCAATCCGGCGGACCATGGCTGGCAGCAGAACACGGAGCCGGGTTTCACGGCCTATATCGGACCGATCTGGGAGAAGCCGGATGGCGAGCGCACCCGCTACGGCATGCTGATGCGCGACATCCACGCCAACCTCAACGGCGTGGTCCATGGCGGCGTGATCGCCACCTTCGCGGATTTCACCCTTGCGCTGGAATGCCGCCGGGTCACGTCGGGAGCGCGTCAGGCCACCATCCAGCTCGACATCCATTATGTCGATGCTGGGCGGATCGGCGAGCTCATCGAAGCCGACTGTACCGTCACGCGCAGTGCCCGGTCCGTCGTCTTCGTCACCGGCCGGATCCTGGCCGGCCCTCGCCTGATCGCCACGGCGCAGGGGGTCTGGAAGATCCAGTCCGGCACGAACGGCCAGCGGCCCTGACGGTGTGCTGCCACTGGCCCCAGGCCGACGCGGTCTGATCCGTCCTCAGAGCGAGAGGATGTCGCGCAGTTCGCGGAAGTAGAGCGTTCCGTTCGCCACATCCGTGACCTCGACGCGATGGCGCACATAGCGGCGGCCACGCTTTTCGAACTTATCCGTCGCCGTGGCGGCAATCCGCACCGTCGCGCCGACCGGGATCGGCGCGAGGATCTCGGACTCGTGCATCGTGTGGATCGAGCCGATGGCGAAGGGCTTGGTGTGGTCGAACTGCACCGACAGGACGAAGTGCGACACCAGCATGGGCGGCACGATCGCCGGCCCGAAGGGCGATTCGCCGGGGATGTGCCAGGTGTTCATCCGCCAGCCCTCGTACCAGGGATTGAAGTCCTCGACGGCATCCGCATAAAGGATGACGAGTTCGGGCGTGATGTGCAGGTCGCGGCTCAGAACATCGCCGACCTCGACCATGTCCCAGTAGGTCTGCGAGTCGGCCTTGAGCCCGTCGATGAAAGCGCGGGTCTGCTCGGCCTGGATCTCGGTCATCGGCACCAGCGGGTCGACCGGCGGCAGTTGTGTGCTCATGGGTTGGTCCTCGTGTGAGCGGCTCAGATGCCGACGTCGACTTCGACGTAGCCGACCGTCTTCTTCTCGCCGGCGTCGTTCTGCGCCCAGACATCGACGGTGAAGCGGAAGCCGTTGCCCTTCGGGGTCTTCTCCCTGACAACACCTCCCGTCTCGATGATCTCGTTGGCGATGGTGGAGGCGATGTATTTGCAGACGATCTTCGCGTTGCGGAAGAAGTCGGCGCCGAACCAGTTGACGCACATCTCGGCGATATAGGCCGAGGACATCTCGCCGGTCTGGATCGGCGCGACGAGGCCGGTCTCGCGGGCATAGGCCGGATCCCAGTGATTGGGGTTGAAGCGCCCCCAAAGGCGCGAGCCCATGAGCTGGATCACGGCCTTCTTCCTGACCCCTATCAGCGTGAAACCGACGGGCGTGTCGACGGTGATCCGCCGGGCTGGCTTTGTGTCTGCGGTCATGGCGCTCTCGGGGTCAGTCGCGAACCGGGGGGTCTGCGGGCTTTGGTCATGGTGTCGCCAGCCGATCCCGGACGATCTCGGCGAGCAGGAACTTGCGGGCCCGGCCCGACGGCGTGGTCGGGATCTCTTCGACGCGGATCGGCAGGACGTGCCGGGGCACCTTGAAGCGGGCGAGGCGGGTGGCACAGAACGCGATCAGCTCCTGCGGGGTGGTCGCAGGCTCGGGGCGCAGCACCACGCAGGCCACGCCGATCTCGCCCATCCGCTCGTCGGGCAGCGGAACCACATGCGCCTGCAGCACGGACGGGTGGGTGACCAGCAGGTCCTCGATCTCCGAGGGCAGGACCTGCTCGCCGCCGCAGCGATAGGACTCCTTCAGCCGCCCGACGAGCAGAATATAGCCGTCGCGGTCGAGCCGGCCGAGGTCGCCGGTGTGCAGCCAGCCATCCGCCGTGAAGGCCGCGGCCGTCTCGGCGGGCTTGTTGTAGTAGCCGGCGGTGACGCCGATGCCCCTGGCCTGCAGCTCGCCGGTCTCGTCCGGGGGAAGGACCGCGCCGGTCTCCGGGTCGACGACCCGGTAGACGACGAGCCGGCCGTCCAGGTCCGGATCGGCCGCCGGGCCGACGTCGCGGAGGCGCCCGTTGGTGGCCAGAAGGCGTTCCATGGGATCGTCGGGGCGGGTCACCGTCGAGGAGGCGGTCACCTCGGTCATGCCATAGCCTGTGGTCAGCTCGACGGGGCGGAGGCGGTCAAAAATCTGCTGCCAGATATAGGCCGGTGAACGGCCGCCGGACGACAGCATGCTGTGGAGCGACGAGAGATCGTAGGCCTTTGCCTGCACGGCATCGAGCAGCGCCAAGGTCATTGTCGGGATCAGCAGGACATCAGTGGCGCGATGGCGCTCGATCCCACCGAGTGTGTCTGCCGCATCGAACTTCAACTGCGGGATAATCGCGCCGCCCACGAACAGCGCCGCCAGCAGGCCTTCGACATAGCCATACACGTGGTACATCGGCAGCGAGAACAGGATCCGCCGCGCATCCTCGAACGCCCGCCCATAGGTGCTGCCGAAGGCAGTCCGCAGCAGCATGTCGTGGGTCAGCATCACGCCCTTGGGCGGGCCGGTGGTGCCCGAGGTGTAGATGATATCGGAGTTCGCCGTGGGTCCCGGATGGTCGACCGCGGGCAGCGGACCGGCCGACCGGCAGAACGCGTCGAAGG
>JBMOJG010000141.1:0-7199 GCA_049316925.1 Alsobacter sp.
CCATCAGCTTGAGGATCTTCTCGCCGGCCTCGTCGTCGACATCGATGCTGTTCTGCGGACGCCAGACCAGTGCCGCCTTGCGGGGTTCGCCGAACCGGGTCTCGAGCGCCTTGGCAACGTCGCGCAGGCTTTCCAGGCTGGTGATCACCTCGTGGCCATCCTCGCCGGACTGCACGTCGTCGGCGCCTGCCTCGATGGCTGCCTCCATCATGGCGTCCTCGGAGGCCGCCGCGGGGTTGTAGACCACCAGTCCGACGCGGTCGAACATGAAGGAGACGGCGCCTGTCTCCGCCAGGCTGCCGCCCGCCTTGGTGAAGTACGAGCGCACTTCGCCGGCCGTGCGGTTGCGGTTGTCGGTGAGCGCCTCGACGATCAGTGCCACCCCGCCGGGCGCATAGCCCTCGTAGCGGACCTCTTCGTAATTGTCGGCATCATTGCCGGCAGCCTTCTTGATGGCGCGCTCGACATTGTCCTTGGGCATGTTCTCGGCGCGGGCGGCCTGGATGGCGGCGCGCAGGCGGGCGTTCATCGAGGGATCCGGCAAACCCATCTTCGCCGCGACGGTGATTTCGCGCGCCAGCTTGGAGAACAGCTTGGACCGCATGGCGTCCTGGCGGCCCTTGCGGTGCATGATGTTCTTGAACTGGGAATGGCCGGCCATGGCAGTCCTCGCGGCAGGGGAGCGCGGCGCCCGGCGCGGGTCGGGCGGGTCCCGGGTCTGGATAGGGGACGCCTTATACGTCGCGGCAGGCGGGAAATAAAGCTGGCCGGTCAGGCCTTCCAGAAGGTGGGTCAGGCTTCCCAGAAGGCAGGTCTTGCCGGCGCCAGGCGCGGGCCGACCCGCACGGGCGCCACGTGCAGGGCCAGTCCGGTCCGGTCGTCGATCTCGACCGCCACGCCGCTGAGCGTGCCCTGGCCGGAGGCCGCCTCCATGCGCGATCCCGGCGTCTTCTGCAGGAAGCGGCGGATCGGCTCGTCCTTGGCCATGCCGAGCACGCTGTCATAGTCGCCACACATGCCGGCGTCTGACATGTAGGCGGTGCCGCCATCGAGGATCTGGTGGTCGGCCGTCGGCACATGGGTGTGGGTGCCGACGACGAGACTGGCCCGCCCGTCGAGGAACCAGCCCATAGCCTGCTTCTCGCTGGTGGCCTCCGCGTGCATGTCGACGAGGATGGCGTCGCAGCCCTCGCCCAGCGGGCAATCGGCGACAGCGCGCTCGGCAGCGGCAAAGGGGTCGTCGAGCGCATCCATGTAGATGCGGCCCATGACGTTGACGACCAGTACGCGTGCCCCGCCGGGGGTCTCAACGAGTGCCGCGCCGCGCCCAGGCGTGCCCGGCGGGAAGTTGGCGGGGCGGACGAGGCGCGGTTGGCGCTCGATGAAGACGAGTGCCTCGCGCTGGTCGAAGGCGTGGTTGCCGAGCGTCACGGCGTCGGCGCCGGCGTTGAGCAGGTCATCGCAGATCGTCTCGGTGATGCCAAAGCCGCCCGCGGCGTTCTCGCCATTGATGACGACGCAGTCGAGCCGCCAGTCCCGCCGCAGTCCCGGCAGGTGGTCGACCACCGCATTGCGGCCTGGGCGGCCGACGACGTCGCCGAGGAACAGGAGGCGCATGGAACCCTCAGGCTGCAGCGGGGGCGAAGGCCTCCCGCTCGGTCACGATCCAGTCGAGTGCGCGATCATGCAGCTCGTCAGGGACCGTTTCGACCTCCTGCACCGAGAAGGCAAGGCCCAGTGTCAGGCGCGGCCGCAGCCGGGCGATCGCCCGGTCATAATGACCGGCACCGTAGCCGATGCGGTGACCGCGGCGATCGAACGCCGCCAGCGGCACCAGCATGACGTCAGGCGTGCAAACCGCAGCCTCGGGTCGTGGTTCGCTGAGGCCGAAGCCGGCGGCCCGCAGCGGATCACCCGGTTGCCACAGGCGAAACTGCAGGCCTTCAGTGGTGATGGCCGGGAGACATAGTGGGATGTCGAGGTCGGCGAGCCGGCCCAGCACAGGGCGCGGATCGATCTCGCTGCGGATCGGCCAGAACCCGGCGACCGGGCCGGCGGGCAAACGTCCGTCAAAGATCGCCAGGACCCTGTCGGCAATGGCAAGCGAGGCCTGGCGGCGCAGATCCGCCGGCAGGCTATCCCTGCGGTCCAGCACCGCGCTGCGAAGGGCGGCCTTGCGGGAACGCTCCGTCGTCATGCCGAAATCCGAAAAGTGCGGAGCCACAGTGGCCGTGGGACGATCGATCCCGGGAAACCTACAGCGTAGGTGGGCGCCGTATTGGTCAAGTCCACGGACGAGACCAGGGACAGCTCCCGTTAGGATCGATAAGGCCCCGGGGATTCATTGTCCTACACGCGCCCCGCAGCCCCGCACTCTGAATCTAGGGACGCACGGCGTGAAACACCAGCCCCATCTCGCGGATCAGGATTGCGCCACCGGCGCGATCCGGCGGGCGACCGCGTCGATCCGCTCGGCGGCCTCGACGATCGCCTCGGCGATCTCCGCCTCGGTGCGGTCGACCGAGGCCTCGACCGCCTCGTGGCGGGCCCGCAGATGGGCCGCCTCGTCCTCCAGCCTGGCGATGCGGCCGAGCAGCTCCTGGCGGTCGTCCAGGAAGGTGATGGCGGCCATCACCGTGAGGCGGTTGTCGCCGATCTCGCCGAAGCTGGCGCGCATCTCGGCAATCTTGCCATCGACAGTGGCAGCGAGGCCGCGGAGATGGTCCTCCTGGCCGTCATCGCAGGCAATACGGTAGACCTTGTCGGCGATGGTGACCGTGACCTGTCCCACGAAAACTCCCTGATGATGGCGCGTCCGGCGCTAGTCGGTTCGTGCTGCGTCGAGCACGCTGCGGACGCTGCCGATGGCATTGTCGATCCGCCGCGCCAGATCCTCGGTGGTGGCCTCCAGCCGGTTGCCGCGCGCGAGGGCGCCGTCAAGCTCCACGGCGAGGCGCGCGCGGTCGTCCTGCATCAGCGCAAGCTCGGTCTCGAGCGCGCCCTTGCTGCGGTCGACCTCGAGTCGCCGCGCCGCCGCAACCTCCAGCACCGCGATCGACGCCATCAGCCGGGCGAGGGCCTGTTCGACACTGGCAGGCTTGGCAGGCTGCATGCGGGGTTCCGGGCTTGCAACGAGGGCGATACCGTCGACGGCGGTCCTATCGACCGGGAATCGTGACGATCCAGCGGCTTGCGCCCCGGACCTTAGATGGCGTGTCAGCGCAGCGTCAATCGGGCGGTGAGGGAGTGTCCACATCCGTTGCCAGAACGTCAGGCGGGCTCTGGACGTCCGTCCCGTTGGAACAGTTTGGGCCCGATTTGCCCGCGTTTGCATTGACTCGCGGGGGTGAGGTGCTATCAGTCCCGCGCTTTCCGGGGTGAGAGACAGGCCATGAATTTCCGCGAACAGCACGGCCCTATGGCCAATGCGATCCGGTCGCTGGCCATGGATGCCGTGGAGAAAGCCAAGTCCGGGCATCCGGGCCTGCCGATGGGCGCCGCCGACATTGCCACCGTCCTGTTCAGTCAGTTCCTGAAATTCGATCCCGCCGATCCGTCCTGGCCGGACCGCGACCGCTTCGTGCTGTCGGCCGGGCACGGCTCGATGCTGCTCTACGCGCTGCTCTACCTGACCGGCACGACCGGGATGACGCTGGACGAGATCAAGAGCTTCCGCCAACTCGGGTCGAAGACGCCAGGCCATCCCGAATACGGCCACACGCCGGGTGTCGAGACCACGACGGGTCCGCTTGGCCAGGGCATCGCCACCGCGGTCGGCATGGCGCTGGGCGAGCGGCTGATGGCGGCCGAATTCGGGTCCGGGCTGGTCGACCACCACACCTATGTGATTGCATCCGACGGCGACCTGATGGAGGGCGTCTCCCAGGAGGCGATTGCGCTCGCCGGCCATTTGCGGCTGTCGCGGCTGATCGTGCTGTTCGACGATAACGGCATCTCGATCGACGGGCCGCTGAGCCTGTCGGACTCGGTCGATCAGGTGCAGCGCTTCACCGCCGCCGGCTGGGCCGCCGAGCGTGTCGACGGCCATGATCCGGATGCACTGGCTGCTGCGATCGCCCGGGCACGCGTCGCCGACCGGCCGACGCTCATCGCGTGCAGGACGATCATCGGCTATGGCGCGCCGAACCGGGCCGGAACCTCGAAAGCCCATGGCGAGCCACTGGGTGCCGACGAACTGGCTGGCGCAAAGGCCAAGCTGAACCTGTCGCCCGAGCCGTTCTCGGTTCCCGACACCGTGCTGGCCGCCTGGCGCGCGGCCGGGCGGCGCGCCGTGGACTCGCACGCAGCCTGGCGGACGCGGCTGGCAGCGGCCAATCCGACGCTGCGGGCGGAGTTCGAGCGGAGGCTCGCCGGTGTCATGCCGGCAGGGCTTGCCCCGGCCATTGCCGCGCTCAAGGAGCGGCTGGCCGCAGAGCCCCAGACCATCGCCACCCGCAAGGCATCGGAGCTGGTGCTTGAAATGATCACTTCGGTGGTCCCGGAGCTGGTACTGGGCTCGGCCGATCTGACGCCGTCGAACAACACCAAGACGAAGAACCTGACGGTGGTGTCGCCCGGCACGCTGGCGGGTCGCTACATCCATTACGGCATTCGCGAGCACGGCATGGCGGCGGCCATGAATGGCCTGGCGCTGCATGGCGGGATCGTCCCGGCCGGCGCGACCTTCATGGTGTTCACCGACTATTGCCGGCCAGCCATCCGCCTGTCGGCGCTGATGGGGATCCGCGTCATCTACGTGATGACGCATGATTCCATCGGACTCGGCGAGGATGGGCCGACCCACCAGCCAGTCGAGCACCTCGCGGCGCTGCGGGCGATTCCCAATCTCCACGTGTTCCGTCCTGCCGACCCGATCGAGACGGCCGAGTGCTGGCAGATCGCGCTCGAGACGGCGGGCTCGCCGAGCGTGCTGGCGCTCACACGTCAGAACCTCGTGCCCTTCCGGGCCGCCGGCGCCGCCAATGCGTGCGCGCAGGGCGCCTACGAGATCGCCGCTGCCGACGGCGAGGCCGCCGTGTCGCTGTTCGCGTCCGGCTCCGAGGTCGAGATCGCGCTGGCGGCCCGCGGGCTGCTGGCGGCGCGGGGGATCGCGGCGCGGGTCGTCTCCGTGCCCTGCATGGAGCTGTTTGCCGCCCAGCCGGATGCCGTGCGGCAGGCGGTCATTGGCAGCGCGACCGTGCGGATCGCCGTCGAGGCGGGGATCCGGATGGGATGGGACGCCATCATCGGCAGCGAGGGTGGCTTCGTCGGCATGACGGGTTTCGGGGCGAGCGCGCCCGCCAAGGCGCTCTACGCCCATTTCGGCCTGACGGCCGAGGCGGTGGCTGAAACGGCAGCGGCGCGGCTCTAGCGCCGCCGGACGCCGGGGCCGGACAGACCGGCCACGGCGCAGAGCAGGATCGAGCGAGGAGTGAGGAGAGCATGACCGTACGTGTCGCGATCAACGGGTTCGGCCGCATCGGCCGCAACGTCCTGCGGGCCATCATCGAGTCGGGCCGGACCGACATCGAAGTCGTGGCGATCAACGACCTCGGGCCGGTCGAGACCAACGCCCACCTGATGCGGTTCGACAGCGTCCATGGCCGCTTCCCCGGCGAGGTGACGGTCAAGGGCGATACCATCGACGTCGGCCGCGGGCCGATCCAGGTGACGGCCATCCGCAACCCGGCCGAGCTGCCGCACAAGGACCTGGGCGTGCAGATCGCGCTGGAGTGCACAGGTATCTTCACCGCGCGTGACAAGGCCGCGGCCCACATCACGGCCGGCGCGCGCCGCGTCCTCGTCTCAGCACCGGCCGATGGCGCCGACCTGACGGTGGTGTACGGCGTCAACCACGACAAGCTGACGGCCGACCACGTGATCGTGTCGAACGCCTCGTGCACGACGAACTGCCTTGCCCCCGTCGCCCAGGTGCTGAACGCGGCGGTTGGCATCGAGCGCGGCATGATGACGACGATCCATTCCTACACGGGCGACCAGCCGACGCTCGACACGATGCACAAGGACCTCTATCGCGGTCGCGCCGCGGCGCTGTCGATGATCCCGACCTCCACCGGCGCCGCCAAGGCGGTGGGCCTGGTTCTGCCCGAGCTCAATGGCCGCCTCGACGGCAGCGCGATCCGCGTGCCGACACCCAACGTGTCGGTCGTCGACCTGAAGTTCGTCGCCCGCCGCGCGACGACCAAGGACGAGATCAACGCCGCCATCAAGGACGCCGCCCATGGCCGCCTGAAGGGCATCCTCGGCTACACCACGGCGGCCAACGTGTCGGTCGACTTCAACCACGACCCGCACTCATCGATTTTCCACATGGACCAGACCAAGGTCATGGAGGGGACGCTGGTGTCGATCCTGTCCTGGTACGACAACGAGTGGGGCTTCTCGAACCGCATGGCCGACACGGCCGTGGCCATGGGCAAGCTCGGCTGAGGCACCGCGTCGTCCCCGCTCGCGGACGCGGGCGGGGCCTCACCCCCGTCCTTTCGTCCGTGCTGCCAGGTCTGCCGCGGCCAGAGCCCAAGAACCATGACGAGCTTCCGTACCCTTGACGGCGTCGACCTCCACAACCAGCGCGTGTTGCTTCGCGTCGATCTGAATGTCCCGATGGAGGGTGGCCGCGTCACCGACACCACCCGCATCGACCGGGTGCTGCCGACGATCCGCGAGATCGCCGACCGGGGCGGGCGCGTGGTGCTGCTGGCGCATTTCGGCCGGCCCAAGGGTCGCGACCCGAGGGACAGCCTGGCGCCGGTGGCAGCTGCGCTGGCCGAGCGTCTCGGCCGGCCTGTCGGCTTTGCGGCGGACTGCATCGGACCGGAAGCGCAGGCGGCTGTCGAGGCGCTGGCGCCCGGCGGCATCGTGATGCTGGAGAACACCCGCTTCCATGCCGGCGAGGAAAAGAACGACCCGGCCTTCGTGGCAGCGCTGGCCCGGAATGGCGATCTGTGGGTCTCGGACGCATTTTCGGCCTCCCACCGGGCCCACGCGTCGACCGAGGGCCTCGGGCATGTGCTGCCAGCCTATGCGGGTCGGACCATGCAGGCGGAAATCGAGGCGCTGGCGAGGGCGCTCGACGCGCCGCAACGGCCGGTTCTCGCCGTCGTCGGCGGCGCCAAGGTGTCGTCGAAGCTTGAACTGCTCGGCAATCTCGTCGCCAAGGTCGACATCCTCGTGATCGG
>JBMOJG010000142.1:0-7159 GCA_049316925.1 Alsobacter sp.
GGGTCCGCGGCGGAACGCTTGTCGGCGGGGACATGTTCGATTTCTGGGTCGGGCCGTTTTATGTCGGCTTTTTTGGCGTCACGACTATCTTTTTCGCCACTGTCGGCACCGCCATGATCCTGTACGGCGCCGCGCTCGGCCCGACATGGAACGTCTGGCAGATCAGCATCGCGCCGCCCGACCTGAAATACGGCCTGGCCTTTGCGCCGCTGCGCGAGGGCGGCCTGTGGCAGGTGATCACCATCTGCGCGATCGGGGCCTTCGGCTCCTGGGCGCTGCGCGAGGTCGAGATCTGCCGCAAGCTCGGCATCGGCTACCACGTGCCCTTCGCCTTCTCGTTTGCCATCCTCGCCTATGTGACGCTGGTGGTGATCCGGCCGGTGCTGCTCGGCGCCTGGGGCCACGGCTTCCCCTACGGCATCTTCAGCCATCTCGATTGGGTGTCGAACGTCGGCTACCAGTATCTGCACTTCCACTACAATCCGGCGCACATGATCGCGGTGACGTTCTTCTTCACCACGACGCTGGCGCTGTCGCTGCACGGGGCGCTCGTGCTGTCGGCCACCAATCCGCCGGCCGGCACCGAGGTGAAGTCGCCCGAGCACGAGGACACCTTCTTCCGCGACTCCATCGGCTACTCCATCGGCACGCTCGGCATTCACCGGCTCGGGCTCTTCCTCGCGCTGATGGCCGTGTTCTGGAGCGCGGTCTGCATCGTCATCTCCGGGCCGTTCTGGAACCGGAGCTGGCCGGAATGGTGGAACTGGTGGCTGAAGCTGCCGATCTGGTCCTCTTACTGAGGCAATGAACATGCTGCCCGAGTATCAGAACTTCTTCACGCGGGTGCAGGTGCGCACCGCCCCCGACCCCGGCGTTCCGGTGTGGGGTGGCCGCTACGAGCGCCTCGGCACGCCGTTCTTCTCCTACTGGATCGGCAAGATCGGCAACGCGCAGATCGGCCCGATCTACCTGGGCGCACTGGGCACGGCCGCGGCCTTCACCTTCACGATCGGCTTCGTGATCATCGGCTTCAACATGCTGGCGTCGGTCCACTGGAACCCGATCCAGTTCGTCCGCCAGCTACCCTGGCTGGCGCTGGAGCCGCCGCCGCCGTCGCAGGGCCTGAAGCTCATCCCGCCGCTCAACCAGGGCGGCTGGTGGAACATTGCCGGCTTCTTCATCACGCTGTCGATCATGCTGTGGTGGCTGCGCATGTACCGGCGCGCCCGCGCGCTCGGCATGGGCACCCATGTGCCGTGGGCCTTCGCTTCGGCCATCTGGCTCTACCTCGTGCTCGGCTTCATCCGGCCGGTGCTGATGGGCAGCTGGAGCGAGGCGGTGCCCTTCGGCATCTTCCCGCATCTCGACTGGACGACGGCGTTTTCGATCCGGTACGGCAATCTCTACTACAACCCGTTCCACTGCCTCTCGATCGTCTTCCTGTATGGCTCCGTGCTGCTGTTCGCCATGCACGGCGCGACGATCCTGGCGGTGAGCCGCTACGGTGGCGAGCGCGAGATCGAGCAGATCGTCGACCGCGGCACCGCGACCGAGCGCGCTGCCTTGTTCTGGCGCTGGACCATGGGCTTCAACGCCACCATGGAGTCGATCCACCGCTGGGCCTGGTGGTTTGCCGTCCTCACGCCGCTGACCGGCGGCATCGGCATCCTGCTGACCGGCACCGTCGTCGACAACTGGTACCTGTGGGGCATCAAGCACGGCATGGTCCCCGGCTATCCCGACGTGTTCGGCGGCGTCGTTGATCCCTCGCTCGCTCCGGGAGCCAAGCCATGAAACTCTGGGTCCCCGTCACCGGCGCGATCGCGGTCCTGCTCGGCGGCTGGATGGTCGCCACCGCCGGCTGGAGCCTTCCGCCGGTCGACACCAAGCAGACCGGCTATCGCGGCACCGGCATGGTGCAGATCTCCGACCGGGTCCGGTCGGCCAAGCTCCAGGCCGCCAACGTGCCGCCGCCTTCGCCCTATGATCCCGATCCGACGGGACCGCGGGCGAAGGAGAACCATCCGGGGCTGCAGTTGCTCGGCGATCTGTCCGAGGATCAGCTGCTGCGCCTGATGACGTCGATGGCCGAATGGGTGGCGCCCGAGCAGGGCTGCGCCTACTGCCACAATGTCGAGAACATGGCCGACGACAGCATGTACACCCACAAGGTGGCACGGCGCATGATCCAGATGACGCGCACGATCAATGCCGAGTGGAAGCCCCATGTCGGCCAGACCGGCGTCACCTGCCACACCTGCCACCGCGGCAATCCGGTGCCCAAGAACATCTGGTTCGCCGAGCCGGGCCCTGGCCCGATTGCTGGCAACAGTGGCTGGGTGGGATGGCGCAATGGCCAGAATGTGGTCACCAAGACCAGCAACTCCACGTCATTGCCCTACGACTATGCGTCCGACTACCTGCTCAAGGACAACAAGATCCGCGTCCATACGCTTACCGCGCTGCCGTCCGGCAACAAGGCGTCGATCATGGATACGGAGTCGACCTATGGGTTCATGGTCCATATGTCGACCGGGCTCGGCGTGAACTGCACGTTCTGCCACAACTCCCGCGCGTTCAACGCCTGGGACGAGTCCCCGCCCCAGCGCGTCACAGCCTGGCACGGCATCCGCATGGCGCGGTCGCTGAACGTCAACTTCCTCGAGCCGCTCAAGCCGGTCTATCCGCCCGAGCGGCTCGGGCGGCTCGGCGACGCGCCAAAGGCCAACTGCACCACCTGTCACCAGGGGCAGAACAAGCCGCTGAACGGTGTGAGCATGCTCAAGGACTACCAGGTGGAGTTGGGTGGCGGCACGCCGTGACGCCAAGGTTCCTGCCAGACACGGAGAGGGGGGCGCTCGCGCCCCCCTTGGCATGAGTGCAGTGGCGGCGCTCGACTGGAGCCGCGACGGCGGCGACTGGCCGCTGCGCGAGGCCTGCCGCACCGTCGAGGCCGGCGGACTGCGCTGGCTGGTGCTCGACCAGGGCGAGGGCCCCATCTGCCTGATGCTCCACGGCACCGGTGCCGCCACCCATTCCTGGCGGGGGCTGGCACCGTTGCTGGCCAGGCGCATGCGGATCGTCGCGCCCGACCTGCCCGGGCATGGCTTCACCGATCGTGCTGCCCCGGGCGGCAGCACGTTGCCGGGCATGGCGCGCGCCGTTGCGGCCCTCATGGACGAACTCGGCGCCGAACCAGCGATGGCGGTCGGCCACTCCGCTGGCGCCGCAATCCTGTGCCGCATGGCGCTGGACCGGCTGATGGCGCCAAAACTCATCGTCAGCCTGAACGGCGCCTTCGTCGGTTTCAGCGGACCGGTGGGCCAGTTGTTCTCGCCCTTGGCCAAGCTGCTGGTCGTCAACCCGCTGGTGCCGCATCTGTTTGCCTGGCATGCCGGCGACAGCCGCGTCGTCAGCCGGCTTCTCGACGAGACGGGCTCGCGGCTCGACCCCCACGGCGTCGAGCTCTACCGCCGGCTCGCCGGCACGCCCGGCCATGTTGCCGGCGCGCTGGCCATGATGGCATCGTGGGATCTGGGGCCGCTCGAGCGGGAGCTTCCACGCCTGCCGGTCGGTCTCCTGCTGGTCGCGGCAACCGGCGACCGCACCGTGCCGCCCGGACAGGCCTATGCGTTGAAGGCGCGGATGCCGCAGGCCGGACTGGTCCGGCTGCGTGGCCTCGGCCACCTTGCCCATGAGGAGGATCCGGAGGCGGTGGCCGACCTCATCCTCGGCCGCGCCGAGGCGGCCGGAATCCTGTCGCCTGCGCAAGCGTAAGAGGCCGCCTCCGCGCGGTCACATTGCCGCGTCGCCGGCATCTCAGAACTGCAGTTCCGGAAACCGCTCGACATAGATCTTCAGCCAGGGCGTGAACCGCTCCGGCGTGGCCGCGATCTCCGCCCGCAGCGCATCGGCACCGATCCAGCGGATGTCCGACACCTCGTCGGGATCAGGCACGATGTCGAGCCGCCGGCGATCGGCCTGGCCGACGAACATGTGCACCCGCTCGTGCTCGACGAGACCATTGCCGACTTCGGCCCGGTATTCGACGACACGGCGTTCGCCAAGCGGCACGGTGAAGCCGAGCTCCTCCGACAACCGCCGCGAGGCCGCCGCCGCCGCGCTCTCGCCCCAGTGCGGATGGGTGCAGCAGGTGTTCGCCCACTGGCCGCCGCAGTGATACTTGCCGGACGCCCGACGCTGGATCAGCAGGTCGGACCCGTCGAACACGAAGGCCGACACCGCCAGATGCAGCACGCCGATGCGGTGCGCCTGCATCTTCTCGATCGGGAACGCGGCGCCGTCGGCGCCGATCGCCGGGATCACGGTCGGAACGGGCAGGCGGCGCGTGGCCCGTGCGGCAACACTCATGACGCTCTCCTAAACGGTAGCCGGAAGTCCGGCGTCGGCCAGCGGGCGATCCGTGCCGCCAATGGGGATAGTGTGTCGCCCGGCGAGGGGGTCGCGGCCCTCCCAGGTGCCTTCATGCGCGAGAACCCGGAACCGCGCATAGAGCTCCTCGCGGAACCACCCATTGCGCCGGACCTGCTGTACCGCGCCGAGGTGCGAGGCGCTGCGCTGCGCGAACGCCACCATGGCGGCCGGGTCGTCCCACACCGAGAACGTCACCTGCTGCAGCCACGGCACCTCGCCCATGCCGATCTTGAACAGCAACCGGTCCTGCGCTCGCACGGTCGCGCTGATGTCCGGGGTCTGACGCCAGAACGCCAGCACATGCCGGGGCTTCACCGTCGCCCGGGTCAGCACCGCGATCGGTCGCGGCAGTCCCTCGGCAGCGTCAACGGCAAACGGCGCCTGCCTGTCCCAGGAGCCGCGGCTCGCCACGGCGGAGAGATAGAGCGTCGCGTGCTCGACCGCATGGTCGCGCCAGCGTCCGTAGACGCCGCCGTTGGCGACGCTTTGCCGGGCCACCTCCAGCGACGGCCAGGTCGCCAGGATTGCGTAGACGCCGGGATTGGGAACCGGCGTGAAGCCCTCGCCGGTTCCCGTCCCGAACAGCTTGAAGAAGCCGATGCCGTCCATCGCGCGCAGGCCGGCGCGCGCAAACTGCATCTGGGCGAAGGCCCAGAGGCGGTTGCCGGTTCCCGCAAAGCGGAAGAACGAGACCGACACCGCCTGCATGGCGTCAGGCCACTGCGCGCGCCAGCGCGCACTGCGACCACAGCTCCTCGATGGCGCCGACGAGCTTGTCGATGTCGGCATCCGTGTGGAGCGGCGACGGCGTGATGCGCAGCCGCTCGGTGCCGCGGGGCACGGTCGGGTAGTTGATCGGCTGGATATAGATGCCGTGCCGGTCGAGCAGCACGTCGCTGATCCACTTGCACTTCACCGGATTGCCGACCATGACCGGGACGATGTGGCTGGGATTGCGCAGGTGCGGGATGCCGGCCGCGTCGAGCCGGCGGCGCAGCAGCGCGACGCGGTTCTGGTGGCGGGCGCGCTCCTGCGAGCTCACCTTCAGGTGGCGGATCGAGGCACTTGCGCCAGCCGCCACCGCCGGCGGAATCGCCGTCGTGAAGATGAAGCCCGACGAGAAGCTGCGCACGAAATCGCACAGCGCCGTCGAGGCGGCGATGTAGCCGCCCATCACGCCGAACGCCTTGCCAAGCGTGCCCTCGATCACGGTGAGGCGGTGCATGACGCCCTCGCGCTCGGCAATCCCGCCGCCGCGGGCGCCGTAAAGGCCCACCCCATGCACCTCGTCGAGGTAGGTCATCGCCCCGAACCGGTCGGCGACGTCGCAGATCGCCGCGATCGGCGCGATGTCGCCATCCATCGAGTAGACGGATTCGAACGCCACCAGCTTTGGCCGGGCCGGGTCGATGGCGGCCAGCTTGCGGGCGAGATCCTCGGGATCATTGTGACGGAAGACGATGCATTCGGCGCGGCTGTGGCGGATGCCCTCGATCATCGATGCGTGGTTGCCGGCATCCGACAGCACGACGCAGTTCGGGATCTGCGACGCCAGCGTCGACAGCGACGCCCAGTTCGACACGTAGCCGGAGGTGAAGATCAGCGCGGCTTCCTTGCCGTGCAGGTCGGCGAGCTCGCGCTCAAGCAGCACATGCTGGTGGTTGGTGCCGGAGATGTTGCGGGTGCCGCCGGCGCCGGCGCCGCACTTGTCCAGCGCCTCGTGCATGGCGCCGAGAACCGCCGGATGCTGGCCCATGCCCAGATAATCGTTGGAGCACCACACGGTCACCTCGTGCGTGCCGCCGTCGACATGGCGGGTCGCCCGCGGGAACCCGCCAGCATGCCGTTCCAGCTCGGCGAACACACGGTAACGTCCCTCGGTGTGCAAGCCCTCGATCCGGGTCTTGAAGAAATCCTCGTAGTTCATCGCGGTCTCCCCGGCATGCATGCCTTGCGTGTGTCCGGCGTTGCCGCCGTGTCTGTGAGAGTGGGATCGGTGCGCCGCAGGCGCGGCAGCGTCACCACGGTTGCGCCGGCGGCCGGCGGCATGGACTCAGCCGGGTCGGCGGGCAGGGCCCAGCGCCAGAGGGCGGCGTCGGGAAGCGGCAGAACCATGAACCAGTGCTCGACGATTGCCAGCGCCAGCAGGGTCGCAACCAGCGACATCGCCATGGTCGTGTACGGGTCCGTCGCGGTTGCGGCGGCATGCAGCGTGACGCCGAAGCACAGGCTCGCGGCCGTCACCGTCGCCATGAAGAACAGGCCGGCCCGCCGGCACGCGAAATAGGTTCCCAGATAGGCAATGTGCCGCGGCAGAAACTCGGTCGTCGCATTCGGCACGCCGGCAAAGAGGTTCAGCTTGGCGCTGATCCGCATCAACCACAGCACCAGATAGGTCCAGGTGCCGACGCTGTTGGCCGCGCCCCATGTCAGCGCGATCAGGCCGATCCCCACCGCCAGGATGGCGAGCTCGTGCCAGCACAGGGTCGCCAGCGCCTGCCGGAACCGGGCGACACCCTGCAGCCCGGGCGTCGCCGCCTCGCGCCGCGTGCCGGTGACATAGCCGAACAGGAAGCTGGCCTCGAGCCAGCCCCAGATCACGATCGCATAGGTGAAGCCCGCCAGCGCACCGGCCGGCGTCACCGTGTCGCGGGTGGCGACAAGCCCCCACGCACAGAGGCCCGCCAGCACCGTCATCGCCACCATCCCGATTGCGCGCCAGGGT
>JBMOJG010000143.1:0-7150 GCA_049316925.1 Alsobacter sp.
TGCGTGATGCCGCCGGCCCGGCCGGTGTCGGGCTGGGCGACATCGACCAGGTCCTGCTCGATCAGCTCGCGCAGGCCCCAGATGGTGGCCATGCGCTCGCCGGCGGCCAGCGGCACATGGGCGGCGTCACGGATGCGGCGGTAGCCGTCGAGGTTCTCGGGCGCGATCGGATCCTCGATCCACATCATGCCGTAGGGCTCGAGCGCGCGGGCCAGCACCGCCGCGTCGCCCGGCGTCAGCCAGGGCGGGCCATGCAGGTCGATGGCGATGTCCATGCTGTCGCCGACGGCGTCGCGCAGCATGGCCACCTTGCGGACCGGATCGGACACGCCGCCGCACTTGATGGCGGTGATGCCGCGCTCCTTCAGGCTCAGGGCGACCTCGGGCGTGTTGGCGTGGGCATAGATGCGGATGCGGTCGCGGACCTTCCCGCCCAGCAGGTTCCACACCGGGACGCCGAGCGCCTTGCCCTTGATGTCCCACAGGGCCATGTCTATGCCCGTCATGGCGCCGCCGCCGACCGTACCGGTCATGCCGTGGCCCATGATGGCGATCATCATCTTCTGCCACAGACGCTCGATATGCGTCGGGTCCTCGCCCACGAGCAGGGCGCGCAGATCCTGCACCGCCGTCTCGATGACGCGCGGCCAGCCCGAGCACTCGCCGATGCCGGTGATGCCCTCGTCCGTGTAGACCTTCACGAACAGCCAGTTGCGGGTGCCGGTGAGGTTGCCCGAATAGGTCTGGGTGCCGAAGGAGCCATCGGCCGCCCAGCTCTTCAGGCTGGGCGCGCCGGCATGCATCAGGAATGTCTTGACGTCGGTGATCTTCAAGGCGGGCCTCCTCAGGCCGTGTAGCGGTGGCGTTGGTGCATGCGCCGTGCCCGCGGATCGGGCCGCGGGATCGCCGACAGCAGGGCGCGGGTGTAGGCGTGCGCCGGCGCGTCGCAGACCTGGGCGGTCTCGCCGGTCTCGACGACGCGACCGCGATACATCACGGCGACGCGGTCGCACATGTAGCGGATGACGCCGATGTCGTGGCTGATGAACACATAGCTCAGGCCGAGTTCGTCCTGCAGCTTCATCATCAGGTCCAGCATCTGCGAGCGCAGCGACACGTCGAGCGCCGAGGTGGCCTCGTCGGCCACCACCAGCCGGGGATCGAGCGCGATGGCGCGGGCGATGCCGATGCGCTGGCGCTGGCCGCCCGAGAACGCGTGCGGATAGCGTTCGCGCCAGGCCGGCTCGAGGCCGACGCGCTCCATCAGATGGGCGACCCTGTCGTCGAGCGCGGCGCCGTGCGCCAGGCCGTTGACCAGCAGCGGCTCGCCGATGATCTGCGACACCGTCATGCGCGGATTGAGCGACCCCACCGGGTCCTGGAAGATCATGCGGATTTCGCGGCGGCAGGCCTTGAGGGTCTGGCGATCCGCCGAGACGAGGTCGACCGTGGAGCCATCGGCGCGGCGGTAGATCATCTCGCCGCCGTTGGGCTCGTAGACCCGCAGCAGGCAGCGGCCCATCGTGGTCTTGCCCGAGCCGGATTCGCCGACGATGCCCAGGGTCTCGCCGGGCAGGACGGACAGCGACACATCGTCGACCGCCTTCACGGCGCCGGCGCCCGTGCCGAAATGCATCACCAGGTTCTTCACCGCGATCACCGGCGGCGCATCCTGCGCCAGCGGCGGGCGGGCGAGGCGGATCTCGGCTTTCTCCTCCAGCTTCTGGACGGAGCCGATGAGCATGCGGGTGTAGGGGTCCTGCGGCGCATGGAAGATGCGGTCGACCGGCCCCTCCTCCATGACCTTGCCGTGGTACATCACCAGCACGTCGTCGGCGATCTCGGCCACCACGCCCATGTCGTGGGTGATGAACATCACCCCCATGCCGTGCTGCTGCTGCAGGCGCTTGATGAGGTCGAGGATCTCCGCCTGGGTGGTGACGTCGAGCGCGGTCGTGGGCTCGTCGGCGATCAGCAGCGCAGGGTTGCAGGCCAACGCCATCGCAATCATGACGCGCTGGCGCATGCCGCCGGAGAACTCGAACGTGTAGCGGTCGATGGCGCCGTCGGGATTGGGGATCTCGACCTGGCGAAGCAGATCGACCGTGCGGGCGCGGGCCTCGGCCTTGCTGAGGCGCAGATGCAGCAGCAGGACCTCCATGATCTGGTCGCCGACGGTGTGAACCGGCGACAGCGACGACATCGGCTCCTGGAAGATCATCGCGATCTCTCGGCCGCGGACCGAGCGGATCTCACGGCCGCGCGACGGCAGTCTGGCGAGATCGACCGTCCCGCCCTCGGTGCGGTGCAGGACCATGGAGCCGGAGACGATGCGGCCCGGCGGATCGAGAATCTGCAGGATCGACCGGGCGGTGACGCTCTTGCCCGAGCCGGATTCACCAACCACGCACAGCGTCTTGCCGCGCTCGACCGTGAACGAGACGCCGTCCACCGCCTTCACCACGCCGGTGCGGGTCGGGAAATGGGTGACGAGATCCTTGACCTCGAGCACGACGCGGGAGGCCGGGGCGGCATCGCCGGTCCGGGACGGCAGGGCGACCACGCTCATTTGTTGTATGGGTCGGCGGCATCCCGCAGCCCGTCTCCCAGGAAGTTGAGGGCAATGACCGCCAGCACCACGGCGACGCCGGGGGCGAACAGCCAGGGCGCCGTGGCGATCGAGCGGATGTTCTGCGCCTCGCGCAGCAGCACGCCCCACGACACGGAGGGCGGCTGCAGGCCGAGGCCGAGGAAGGACAGCGACGTCTCCGCCAGGATCATCGCCGGGATGGCGAGCGTGATCGAGGCGATGATGTGGCTCATGAAGCTCGGCAACATGTGGCGGAAGATGATGCGGCCCTCGGAGGCGCCGTCGAGCCGGGCGGCCGTGACGAACTCCTCGGTGCGCAGGCTGAGGAAGCGGCCGCGCACGACCCGCGCGAGCTGCGCCCAGCCGGTGAGCGAGAGGATCACGGTGATCATGAAATAGTTCAGCACCGCCGGCCAGTCCTGCGGCAGCGCGGCGGCGAGCGCCAGCCAGATCGGGATCGTCGGCAGCGACAGGATGAACTCGATGGTGCGCTGGATGACGAAGTCGATCTTGCCGCCGAAATAGCCGGAAATGCCGCCCAGCACGACGCCGAGGATCAGCGACAGGAAGACGCCGACAAGGCCGACCGAGAGCGAGATCTGGGTGCCCTGCATGATCCGGCTCCAGACGCAGCGGCCGAGCCTGTCGGCGCCGAGCAGGAACAGCGGCTGGCGCGGATCGGACGTGGCGAAGAGGTGCGTCGAGACGGGGATCAGCCCCAGCAGGTTCCACGTGTAGCCGCTGCCGAACAACTGCAGGTAGACCTTGCGGGTCGTGTCCTCGGTGTAGACCGCGGCCAGCGTCTGCGGATCGCGCTTGAGCACGAAGGGGTGGATGTAGGGCCGCAGCGACCAGCCGCCGTCGGCGGACCTGTCGATGAAGTGCAGCGGCTGCGGCGGATGATAGGCGGCGCGGGCGTTCTGGGCGCTCGGATCGTTGACGGCGAAGAAGCCCGGGATCAACGCGATCAGGTAGAAGAAGGCGACGACCCACAGCCCCACCATGGCCAGCCGGTGGCGGCGGAAGGCCCACCACATCAGCTGCCACTGCGACGCGACGGCGAAGCGCTTCTGGTCGACCGCAAGGGCGACGTCGGACATGGGCTACTCCAGCCGGATGCGCGGATCGACCAGCGCGAGCAGGATGTCGCTGATCAGCGAGCCGACGAGCGTCAGCGTGCAGATCAGCAGGATGAAGGCGCCCGCCAGATACATGTCCTGGCTCATCAGCGACTGCAGCAGCAGCGGACCGGCGGTCGGCAGGCTGAGCACGATGGCGACGATGATGGAGCCGGAGACGAGGTTGGGCAGCAGCCACGCGATGGTCGAGATGAACGGGTTCAGCGCGAGGCGAACCGGGTACTTCATCAGCAGCCGGAACTCGCTCAGCCCCTTGGCGCGCGCCGTCGTCACATAGGCGCGGTTCAGCTCGTCGAGCATGTTGGCACGCATCACCCGGATCAGGCTGGCGGTGCCCGACACCGCCAGGATGATGACCGGGATACACAGATGGGTGATCAGGTCCCAGACCTTGCCCAGGCTCCAGGGCGCGGTGAGATACTGTTCGGAGAACAGGCCGCCGACCTCCTGCCCCCACTCCACCGCGGCGAAGTACATGAGCACCAGCGCCAGCAGGAAGCTCGGAATGGCGAGGCCGAGGAAGCTGAAGAAGGTGGCGACATAGTCGCCGATCGAATATTTGCGCACCGCCGAATAGATGCCGATCGGCAGCGCCAGCCCCCATGTGGCGAGCAGAGTCGAGAAGGTCAGCACCAGCGTCAGCGCCATGCGCTCCCAGATCAGCTCGCTGACCGGCTGCTGCCACTCGAAACTGAGGCCGAAATCGCCGCGCAGGACGATGCCGGTGATCCATTTCCAGTACTGGACGATCATCGGCTGGTCGAGGCCGAAGCGCTGGCGGAGCTCGGCCGCCTGGTTCTGGTCGACGACCTCGTTGGAGGCGGCAAGCGTGGCGATATAGGTCGTGACGTAGTCGCCCGGCGGCAGCTGGATCAGCACGAAAGACAGGAAGCTGACCACCGTCAGGGACGGGATCATCCAGAGCAGGCGCTTGAGGATGAAGCGGAACATGAACTGACCGGTTGGTGGACGGGCGCCCCGGACCCGACGGGCCCGGGGCGCGGAGAGGTCAGCTCTGGAAGTAGAACTGCTGCGGCATGGCCGGGCCGGGGTTCGGCCAGGACCAGGAGTTCGGATACTTCTGCGGCACGTTCTTCAGGTTGGTCTTGACCACGCCGAAATTGTTGACCGCCAGGCAGACGCCAATGGTCTCGAAGCTGTCGGCGCAAAGATCGAAGATCTCCTTCATGATGGCTGCGCGCTTGTCGAGATCGGAGGTTGCGCGGGCATCATCGAACAGCTTCATGCGCCGCTTCTGGCTCTCGGGCGGCTCCTGTCCATCCTTGCCGTTGGACACGTACCAGAGCGTCCACGGAATCGCGTAGCGCGAGCCCTGCGGGTGCTGGGCGAGATAGTCGCGGGCGTCGAGGACGGGGTCGAGACCGCCGGGGCCCGGCCATACCGCCGCGTCATGGTCGTTGTTGTCGCCGCGCGTGTAGTAGAGGGCGCGCTCGATGGTGTTGACCTTCATGTCGACGCCGATCTCCGCCCAGTGCCGGCGCACCAGCTCGAGCGTGTCGACGAGATCCGGATAGAGGGTCGGGATCACGTCGATGGCGAAGAAGATCTTCTGGCCGTCCGGGCGCAGCCGGAAGCCCTGCCCGTCCTTCTTGGCATAGCCGAGCCGGTCGAGAATGGCGTTGGCCTGCTTGGCGTCGTGATCGGTGAACTGGCGCGACAGCTTCTCGTGGTGCCAGGGATGCCCGGGGCGCGGCCCCGTCTGGTAGGGCTCTGACTGGCCCAGATAGACGAGATCGATGATCTCCTTGCGGTTCATGCCAAGCGACAGCGCCTGGCGGAACTCCTTGTTGGCGAACATCTCCCGCATCTTCGGGTCCTTGTGGGTGATGTTCAGGTAGATCTGGCACTGCTGGGCGCCGGAGGCGACCAGCTCGACCAGCCGATAGTTCCCCTTCTGCATGTTCTGCGACAGGGTCGGCTTGTTCTGCAGCGTGTCGATGTGGCGGTCCTGGATGTCGAGGCGGCCGGACACCGCATCGAGCATCAGCGACTCGACGTCCTGCGAGATCGAGAAGGTCACCCGATCAATGTAGGGCAGCTGGGCACCGGCCGTATCAACCTGCCAGAAATAGGGGTTGCGCTCCATGGTGACGCGCGTCGTGCCGCCGGTGTAGGCCTCGCGTACGACCCAGGGGTCAATGGTCGGCTTGTCGGCGTTGCCCCAGCGCGCCGGGATCTCGATGTCGCCGCACTTGGACCGGAACAACGCCGCCCAGTCGGACATGTTGGCGGCCTTGGCCGCATCGGCGACCGCCGGGTTGTACTTGGGCACGAACTGGCTGCAGTAGTGCTTGGGGAACAGCGTCGGATGCTGGCCGAGCGGCGTCGCCATCTGCTCCAGGAACATGGCGTAGGGCGTGGCGAAGGTGAATTTCACGGTCGAGTCGTCAACCTTCGTGACGACGGCCGGCTTGCCGGCGATGACCAGCGGCGACGGCGTCGCCTTGTAGAGCTCGGTGTTCTTCGACACGTCCTCGATGGCGAAGACGACGTCGTCGGCCGTGAACGGCTTGCCGTCCGACCACTTCATGCCCTTGCGCAGGAAGAAGGTGAATTCGGTCGAGTCGGCGTTGACCGTCCAGCGTTCGGCGACGTTGGGCTCGACCTGCGTGAAGGCGAGGTTCCAGCGCACCAGGCCCTGGTTGCCGACCATGCGCAGGATGCCGTTGTGGTCGGCCGACCCGCGCAGGCCGCGGCGCAGCGCGCCGCCATAGGTACCTACCTTCTCGTGCGGGGTCACCACCATGGGGCTCGCCGGCAGACGCTCGGCGAGCGGCGGCAGCTTGCCCTCCTGCACGAGCTTGGCGAGCGCCGGCGCCTCCTTGGCGGCGGCCTGGGCGAAGGCCGGGCGGCCAGCAGCCGCCTGGGCGGCGGCCAGGGCGGCGGCTCCGGCAAAGCCCTGCAATACTGTCCGGCGCGGCAGACCGCGGCCTGACTTGTCCTGTCGATCCGTCATCTCAATCCTCCCTCGACGTTTATGTCCCCGGCCCGTTGCGCCTCGCGGCGCCAGGACGGCGGTTGTTCAGCCCGTTCCGATGCGCATGGAGGCCGTGACCTCCTCGCCCGGGGCAAGCATGCGATGACCCGTTCCGGCCACGCCGCGGGCGGCGAGATTGAACGCGTCGGCGACGTGGCTTACCGGCTCGACGCACAGATAAGCACCACCGGGCGGAACGTGGAAGACGAGATGATCGAGCGGAGCCGCCGCCGTCAGCGATACGGGTGCGGCGCCGGGGCGCAGCAGCGTCGCGGCACCGTCCCACCCGGCGCAGTAGCGGGTTACGGGCGCCGTACCGAGCGGGGCATCGTGGCGCACAGGGGCTGAGCCCGGCGTCGTGGCGATGACGTCCGCGTCGACGGCCCATTCGGCCGCCGCGGCGAATCGAACCCGGTCGTCGGG
>JBMOJG010000144.1:0-7080 GCA_049316925.1 Alsobacter sp.
ACGGCCACCCGGTGGGCGGCCGCTTCACCGTCGCCGACATCAACCTCGCCGAGGTGTTTCGCTACGCCCAGGCGGCGCCGCAGCTCTTCCAAAACCATCCGCGCATCACGGCATGGCTGGCAGCCTGCCAGGCCCGGCCGCATTTCGTGCAGATGATGGCGGAGCGCAACGCCGAGTCGGCGTGATGGCGGCGCACCGATGGCGGCGCACCGATGGCGGCGGAAGCGACCTGCCCCGCCTCACGGTGTCCGCAAAGGAGGCTCCGTCAGGACGGCCTCGCCCGATCAGGCCTTGGCGGCGGTAGCCTCGTCGAGCAGTCGCGCCACCCGCTGCAGCGCCATCAGATAACCCTGCGTGCCGAAGCCGGCGATCACGCCGGAGGCGAGCGGCGACACATAGGAGTGGTGCCGGAAGGCCTCGCGGCGGTGCACGTTGGAGATGTGAACCTCGATGATCGGACCATCGAACGCCGCCAGCGCATCGTGGATGGCCACGGAGGTGTGCGTGAAGGCTGCCGGATTGATGACGATCGCGCCGGCTGTCTCGCGGGCCGCGTGGATCCAGTCGATGATCTCGTATTCGCGGTTGCTCTGATGAAACTGCATGTCGAGTCCAAGCGTCGCGGCGAGCGCCCGGCAGGCCGCCTCCACGTCTGCCAGCGTCTCGTGGCCGTAGATCGCCGGCTGCCGCTTGCCCAGAAGGTTCAGGTTGGGACCGTTGAGGACAGTGACGAGGCGGCTCATGGCGCGTGTCTCCGGCAGGCACGGGACGCGCCGTTCGGTTGGCGCCGGACCATCCTATGCGACAGGCGAACGCGGCCGGCAACCGCGGCGCGGCCGGCGATCAGGCCAGGACGGCATGTCCCTCCGCGGCATGTCCCTCCGCGGCATGTCCCTCCGGCGAGGGCCGCCTTGTATGATTGGGTTTCGCGCTAAGCCACTGTGAGTCTGGATATCGATACTCACAGGAACGTTGGCGTCTGGGTCGCGGTGGTGGAGGCGTGGCGCGGTCGCCGTGGGGCGGGACGAGGCGAGGCGCCGGATGGTCGCGGAGAGCGTTTCGCCGGGTGCATCGACGGCGGCGGTGGGTTGGCGCGCCGTTGCTGCCGTCGGCCCCAAGAGCGGCCGCCGTGCGGACACGGGCAGAAGCCCCGCTGGCTGGAGGCAAGCGGGGCTATGGGTCATCTTTTGATGTTGTCTTGGTCGTTTCGTCGCGGGGACGCGAAAAGACCGAGAGTTGATGCTCGGTTACCCAATCTGATGTTCCGTCTCGACGAATTGGTGACAGGCGTCCAAACGGGATCTGACTCCCATTCGAAGATGTCCGCTGGCCGATTGATCGCCGATTCATCAGCGATGCCCGCAACATGTTCGGGAAGGTCCAAGTCTCGTCCTTGATCACCCCGGCGCGGGCGTCGTAGATGTCGGGTCGGGAAAGCGCATAATCCTGACGACCACCAAAGCGGTGGCGAATGCGGCGGCCTTTCCGCCCTGGAATGCGACGTCACAACCGAACTGTGGGACTAAACACCCGGGTGCGAACGAAAAATGCAGGCATCCACTGGGGCGGGTCAAAAATGGTCCTCGCGGACAGGTGCCTGGCGCCCGGCGCGAGGGATGGGCAAAAGCAAAAAGCAGGGAAACGCGTGATGGACGGGACGGGACAGGACAGGCCAGTGGCTTTGGTCACCGGCGCAGGTGGCGGGCTCGGTGGCGGAATCGTCCGCGCGATGGCGGCCAAGGGTTACCGCGTGGTGCTCAACGATCTCGCGGACAGCGACGCCTTGTCGGCGCTGCAGGCTGAACTCACGGCGGCCGGCACGCCTTGCACGACTGTGCTCCAGGATGTGGCGCGGGTGGAGGAAATCGACGATTTCGCCGAACGCGTCTTTGCTGCTTATGGCCAGCTCGACTGCCTGATCAACAATGCGGGCGTATCCGTGATGTCGCGGGGAGACATCATGAATGTCACATCCGACAGCTTCGACCGCTGTATCGACGTCAACCTGCGCGCGCCATTCTTCCTGTCGCAGGCGGTGGCACGCCGGTGGCTTGCCGGTCCGCGACCGAACGCTGCGTCCAGGCGCCGCTCCATCGTCACGATCAGTTCGGTGTCGGCGAACGACACCTTCGTGGGCTCGGCTCTGGCCGAATACGTGATCTCGAAGTCGGCATTGCCAGCTCTGGTGCGCCACTTCGCGGCCCGGCTCGTCACCGACGGCATTGATTGCTACGAAGTGCGGCCCGGCATGATGGCGACCGCGATGACGCAGGGGCAAAACGCCCGCTATGACAAGCTGATCGCCGAAGGCTTCGTGCCTGCCAGGCGCTGGGGCAAGGTCGAGGAGGTCGGCGAGGTCGTCGCCAATCTTGCCACAGGCATGCTCAGCTTTGCCGTCGGCCAGGCCATCTGCCTCGACGGCGGCATGATGCTGAAGGTTTTGTGAAGCGCGCACCCCCTGCATCCCGTGCAGCCAATCCTCCGGTGCGGATCAAAAGACGGCTGACGATGGTCGCGTCCCACCGAGTGGTGTAGCTGGCAGCGCTTGCACAGCGGTCTCGGGCAGAGCCGGGTCGGTCAGGCTGCCGCCGCGGACAGCATGCCGGTGCGCCCGCTCGCGGAGGCATTGCGGGAGGCCATGATGCAAAAGCGCGAGGCACTGTTCTGACTCACAGGCAGGATCCGTAGCGCAACCGGCAGGCCGGTCTGACCACGGTTCCCCGCACGCAATCGATGTGACGGGGCGCGTGATCGAGAGGTCGATCGCCAGCCGGCCTCAGCGAAGGTGTGGCCGTGCAGGCGCAGAAGAAAAATGCGGCTTTCGGCTGGGCCAGGTGCCGGTAGCCATCATCGTATGGGAGCGCCTAGATTTTCAGGCCGAAAACTCTCACGGCATTGTCGCGCAAAAATTTCTTGCAGACATCTTCGCGAAAACCGAGATCCGCAATTTCCTTCATCGTTCTGGACCAGTCCAGCACCGGGAAATCTGTACCAAACATAACTTTTTCTCGGCCATAACTGTTAATGTATTTCACAAACGAGTCTGGCCAATATTTTGGGCTATGGGCATCTGCGATGATATAGACATTTTTATGCTTCCATGACATCGCAATCATCTCGTCATGCCATGGAATGCCAATATGAATACCAACCAGTTTGAGCTCTGGAAGATCGCATGCAACCGCATCGAGCGTGATCGGCCGGCCGACACTTCGACATGGGTAGTCCGGCGCGTAGATCATTGACTGGCCAACCTGCAGGAGAATCGGCACATCGAGTTCGCAGCACTTGGCGTAGAACGGGTAATACTTTGCGTGGTCGGGCGCGAGTTCGAACCAGTGCGGGTACAAATGCGCGGCGATGAACCCGTATTCGCGGATCGCCTTTTCCAACGCCCGGACCCCTGCCATGCCCTCGAAAGGATCGATGCCCGCGAGACCGTAGAACCGGTCAGGATATTTTTGCACCGCGTCCGCCACCACCCGGGGTGGCAGATGATAGGTCGACGGATGGCCAAGCCGCCCGGCCTTCGTGGAAACAAGGAAAGCCCTCTCGATACCCGCCTGATCCATGCGAGCGAGCATCTCCTCCAGTGAGAGGCCAGCCATGAGCCCGCTAGACGCTTTCATCTTCTCGACGAAGAAGCCGTCACGCCAGTTGGGCCGGTGGCTCAGCGCCTCCGGAGTCCAAATGTTGACGACTGTGTCGATCGCGCGGATGTCGTCCATTCCGAAGTCCTCATGTCTGCGTTCAACGCGGCCCACCGTCAGGTGGGCAGTCCGAGAGCCTTGGCGACGATTTCCTTCTGGATCTCGTTCGATCCCTCGCCGAATGAGTACAGCCGGGAATCACGCCAGTAGCGCTGCATCGGGCTTTCGGCCGCGTAGCCCGCGCTGGCCATGATCTGCATCCCGTGTTGGGTCACCATCTGCAACATGTCGGTTGTGCTGGCCTTGGTCATTGCCCCCATGGCGTCGGCAGGCTCTCCGGCATCAATCATGCGAGCCAATTCCCGAACCATCAGGCGTGCTCTCGTGATCTCGATATGCATGTCGACGAGGCGGTGCTTGATCACCTGGAAGCCGGCAATGGGCTTTCCGAACTGGACGCGTTCGAGCGCGTGATGTCGAGCCAGATCGAATGCGGCCTGCGCGGTGCCGACAACACCGGCAGAGACGGCAGCGCGCGAGTACTTCAGCGTCCCGGTGATCGTCTGGAAGCCCTTGCCGACAGGGCCCAACACCAGCGCGTCAGGTACGAACACGTCATCGAAACCGATGTCCCAACTCGGCATGCAGTGGTTGCCGATCTTAGGGATCGGGGTCATCGCGACACCCGCCGCCTGACGTGGCACAAGCAAAGCCGTGTAGGAGGATCGCGAGCCACCATCAGATGGCGGCGTACGGCAGAGCGTCAGCAGGTACGCGGCGTGGTCGGCATCGCTGATCCAGGTCTTTCGGCCGCTCACCAGCCACCCGCCTGCGGTCTTCACGGCACGGGTTGTCACGGCACGCGCGTCGGAGCCGGCGGAAGGCTCTGTCAGGGCGAGTGCAACCAGCGTCTCGCCCGCGAGGATGCCGGGAAGCAGGTCACGCTGCTGCTCGGGTGATCCTGCGTTGATGATCGGCATTGCCCCGAAGCAGACGAACCTGTTGATAATCGAACACGCAAAAAAGGCGTGCGCCGCGATCGTCTCCTGGATCCGGCACATCGTCGACCAGGCCAGGCCGAGCCCGCCAAACGCCTCGGGAATGGCTGCGCGGATGAGGCCAAGCTCGGCCAAATCCGGGACGAGGTCGTAGGGTGGGATATGCTGCTCGTCGCGTCGGCGGATCTCGTCTGGCGGCAGCCGTCGGTCGAGCAGCGCCTGGACCGATGTGAGGATCTGCTCGAGACTGTCATCGCTCATCGTCGATCATCGCCCGGGATGTTTGGCCGCGTCGCCACGCAACTGGCCCAGATAGGTCAAGACTTCGACCGTGCTGCGGACATCGGCATAACGCGACCGCAGATCCGCCAGGTGAACGGCATGAAGTTGCGGGGTGATATCGCCGATGGCGTCCTCGATGAGGATCGTTCGGTAGCCATGCTGCATGGCATCGACCGTTGTTGCGCGTACGCACGAGCTTGTCGTGCACCCGGCAATGATCAGCGTGTCGACTGCGTTGGCGCGCAGCTTCTGGTCGAGCCCTGTTCCAAAGAAGGCGGACGGGAACTTCTTGACGAGGATCTCCTCTCCCGGTTCAGGCGCCAGCCTCCCGTCAATCTCGACCTCGGCGCTGCCATGCTGCAGCGCGTTGATCCACGGAATCTTGACGGCCCAAAGGCCAGCGTCCCGCATATGGGGATGGTAGGCGATGGTTGTGAAAAGGATCGGCAGCCCAAAACGGGCAGCGTCCAGCAGGCGTCGAGCCTGCGCGACTTGCCGGTCGTAGCCGCCACCGGGGAAGTTTGGGGTCCCTTGTGTGAAGGCCACCGAGAAATCGACGATCAGAATCGCAGGGCGCTGGCCGAAGCCGACCTCGTAGGCATAGCCGCGTCGCTCATAAAACCCAAGGAAGTCATTGAGCGAACCAAGAGCGGGATCAGGGGACTGACCAACGGTATTGCCGCTCATTGAACTTCGGCTCCCCGCCTGCTTCCCGAAGGCTAGTCGGAATCCCTCCCCTGTCAACCAGCTCGCAGAAATCGATTTTCTCATGAATTTTAGAGACTTCCTGAACTTGGTCATGACGCGGCAGCGCTGGGCCGACCCGGTCGCCCCACCCTATTGTCCTACTGTTGACACTTTGGGACACCGCGGCAAAACTGACCGCCAACCTGTTGGAGGCAGGACGTCGGAATGACGGCTTTGGCAGAGATCGACCGTAGCTTCGTGCGCATTGCCGAGGGTCAGGTACACTATCGGGTGGCAAACCCTCGCGAGCCGACTGCTGCTCCTCCACTCGTCATGCTGCACGCCTCGCCGGCGTCCTCACTCACTCTGGTCCCGCTTATCGCCCGCTTCGCCCGCACGCGCACGGTGATCGCCACTGACACACTGGGCAACGGCGACTCCGCCGCCCCGTCGCCGGAGAAGCCGGACATTGCCTATTTCGCCGATGCCCACTTGCGTGCGCTCGACGCCCTCGGCGTGACGACGTTTGATCTTTATGGCAGCCACACGGGCGGCTGCATCGCGGCAGAGATTGCCATCCGTGCACCGGAACGGGTGCACCGCCTGGTCCTCGACGGAATGTCCCTCTATTCCAGCGAGGAACAGATGGACATGCTCAGAAACTACGCCCCTGCCGTGCGTCTCGACCAGGGCGGCTCGCAGGTCCAGTGGTTCTGGCACTTCGTGCGCGACACATATATGTTCTGGCCATGGTACAAGCGTGACCCTGCCCATGCTCGGTCGGTGGGACTTCCCCCGGCAGGCGTCCTGCACGACAAGTTCGTCGAGGTGCTCAAGGCTGCGCGCACGTACCACTTGTCCTATAACGCGGCGATTGCCTGGTCGAAGGCAGAGCGGCTTCCACTCATCACGTCCCCCACGCTTCTTGCATGCGCGGTTGATGACATGTTGCTGCGTTTCATGGACAGCGTCGCCGCCTTGATGCCAGCTGCTGAGCGGATGCTGACCCAGGGCGCCCGAACTCCAGACGATGCCGAGGCAACGGTGGCATCGATCAATCGCTTTCTTGCCAAGCAATGCTGAAATTCGTTTCCCGCAGGTTGCTGCAAGCTGTCCTTACAGTGGCTGGCGTCCTCACGGTCGGCTTTGTTCTGATACGGGCGGCCGGCGACCCGGCCGTCTTGCTTCTGCCCGAGAATGCCTCACCGGCTGATGTTGCCCGCCTGCGCGGTGCACTCGGGCTCGATCTTCCGTTGTGGCGACAGTATCTCGCCTTTATGGCGGACGCAGCGCGTGGCGACCTGGGCGTCTCGTTCCGCCAGCAGACCTCCGCCGTCGGGCTGGTCCTGGAGCGGCTGCCTGCGACCATGGAGCTTGCCTTCTCGGCCTTCGTGATCGGCATCGTCCTCGCCTTCGGCGTTGATCTGGTCTTGCGGATCAGCGGAAGCGAGACCTTGCGTCGA